>CAVJLP010000105.1:0-7651 GCA_963650525.1 Firmicutes bacterium CAG:534 | reverse complement strand
ATATAGAACGATCCTATATTTGTTGTGCTGATCATTGGTATCAGGATAATCCTTTCTTTATTTCAAATGCTCAAGATTTTGATAAAAATCGATCATTTCGTCTTACGTTATATTCAAATAAAGCCCAAGATGAATTTGTTGTCAGAAAAAATGAGGAAGGCAAATTAAGTTTTGTATCATCTGGGGCTGAGAGAGGTTTGTGCCTATGTGGTTTAGCATATTTTTCTGATGATTTCGCAAAAAGAATTCGCGACCTTTATCAAAAAGAACAGAATTTCTTAGGAGTTGCTGATTTACATTGGGAGGAATTTTGGGCTCGACATGCGGAAGAACTTCCTCTTTATTCAGTAGAGGCTCCATCAGATTTTAGAGAATTTGAATCAGTAGGGGATCTACAAGAAGATGATGGTGAGGTGTTATCAAATGTCAACACAAAAGCTGTTGATTATATTTGTAAGACCCTAAATTGTGCTTTTAATGAGATTAGAGACATTGAGCCAATTAATAGAGGTCTTACTAATGTCTCATTTTCTTTTAAATATGCTAATAACAAATATGTATGTAGAGCTCCTGGATATAGTTCAACTTCACTTGTAAATCGAGAAGCTGAAATTGTGGCGCAACGTTATGCAATTCAGTATGGTCTTGATTCGAGTGTAATTGATATTAATCAAGAAGGCTGGAAATTATCTTATTTTATAAATTGCACATCATCATTTAGTTATAGCGATGAAGATTGTTTATCTAAGGCAATCATTTCTTTACGAAATTTTCATGATTGTGCTCCTCTTTGCGGATATTCCATCGACCTACTTAAGGAGGGCGACAGACTTTTAGCATTAGCCTCGAAACGTAAGGGCAATGTACAAGCTAAGTACCAAGAAATTCGAGATATGCTTAAATTCATTGATGAACAGCTTAAATATGAAGGATGGCCTAAAAGACTTTGTCATAACGATGTTTATGCTGTGAATTATCTAAAAAGTTCATATGGATTGTACTTAATTGATTGGGAATATGCAGGAGATAATGATCCCATCAATGATTTAGCAACCGCCATCGTGCGTGATGAATTACCAGAAACGTTAGCTTTAAAAATGCTAGGCATCTATCTTGGACATATTCCTACTTTCAAAGAAATCCGTCACGCCTATTGTTGTTTTGCTTTAAGTGGTTGGTATTGGTTCTGTTGGTCAGTATTTAAAGATACCTTAGGCGAAGACGGCTTTTTTATGTTGCCATCATGGCGAGGAATGCACAAATATACAGCGTTAGCTCTTAATGCTTACAAACAAAATGAAGGGAAAAAACATGAGTAATGTAGTCATGATTTTAGCTGGTGGTGTAGGTAGTCGCGTAGGAGCATCAATACCAAAACAATTTATTAAGGTAAATAATCGCCCAATTATTGCGTATACCATTGATATATTTGAGCATCATGCTGAAATAGATGCAATAGAGATAGTATGCATTAAGAATTATCTTGATTATATAAAAGAGCTAATCATCTCTGAGAATTTTAAGAAAGTAAAACTTATTACAGAAGGAGGAAGTGATTTTCAAGCTTCCGTTATAAATGGTCTTCAAGCTCTTGATGGTAAGTTAGTTGATAGTGACAATTTGCTTATTCATTATGCTGCTTCACCGATGACTTCTGCTGATGTAGTTTCAGATGCCATCAGGGTTTGTAATGAAAAAGGCAATGCATCTCCAGCAAGATCCCAAATTTATTTGGCCTGTAAGAAGAATTTTAATGATGGTTCAACTCAATTTGTAAATCGTGATGAAATTATGTGTCTAAATTCTCCTCAAGCTCTTAAATATGGTTATGTAAAGCGAATTTATTCGCAAGCTGAGGATATGGGATTATTGGGAAATGTTGAGCCTCATACAACATCTCTTATGCTCGCAATGGGAGAGAAAATTTTCTTTTCAAAAGATAATTCTTTAAATATCAAAATTACCACTCAAGAAGATCTTGATGTTTTTAGGGATCACGTGTTGGTAATGACAAAGACACCCTCCAAACAAATTTAAACTTAATATCTTAAGAGAATAATAATGAAAATAATATTGCTTTGCTGTCTTTTGATCACGGCAGAACCTGCTTTTGCTTATCTTGATCCTGGATCCGGAAATGCTTTGGTATATCTGCTTATTTCATTGGGCGGAGCCGTGATTTATTTCTTTAAAAATGCTTTTTACAAGATTCTGTCTTTATTCAGTAAAAAATATAAGGATCCTAAAGCTAATATTAATAGTGAAGTTGTTTTGTTTTGTGAGGGACCAACGTATTGGTATACGTTTAAACCTTTAGCAGAAGAATTAATCTCACGAAAAATCCATTTTAAATATATATCCTTGGATGTGCGCGATCCTGGATTAAAGATTTCTAACACATATATGCACTCCCGTTTCTTAGGCTTTGGAGCTGGAGCATATGCTAGAGCAGCTGCAGTAAATGGAACATTATTTTTTGCAACAACTCCTAACATTGGGTGTGTTGGCTATCCTTTGCCTCGTCCTAGTAAGGTTAAGAAAATGATCCATTTATCTCATACCGTAGGCGACATAACTTATCTAAAAAAAGGCTCTCTTGATCAGTACGATGAGGATTGGGATATCGCGCCATGGTGCGAAAAGCGCATGCGTATTATTGAGAGTAAACGCAATTTAAAACCTAAAGCTTTTAAAGCGGTTGGCCTTTTATATCTTGATGAATTGTTAAAACAGACTAAAGAGAAGACTCCCCCGCAAAATAATAGTGTTGATGCAGATGCAATTACTGTGTTAGTAGCACCTTCATGGGGGGCTAAATGCTGTCTTAAAGTTCATGGTTACGAATTTATAGGAAAGCTCTTGGAGTCTGGATTTAAAGTCATATTCAGACCTCATCCTCAATCCTTACGTTTTGATGCCGAGCTTATCAATGAAGTTATTTCTAAGTATCAGGCAAATAAGAATTTTGAAGTAAATCTTGATGTTGATTCATCAGATGCTATGAATAGGGCATCAATTATGATCTCTGATTCATCTTCTGTACGCTTTGATTTTGCTTTCCTTCAGAAAAAGCCTGTGATCACAATGTATGTTGCTCCTGATGATTTAAGTTCTTTTGAAGCAGATGATTTGGGCGGTCCTTGGGAGACTGATACCGTACCGCGCTTAGGTGCCGTGGTGCATAGGGGAGAAAATATTAATTTGCCTGAGCTTGTAAAAACGTTAGTTGTGTCTCCTAAGAGTGGAATTGATGAATTGTATGACGAGTTGGTAGTAAATCATGGTACTAGTGCATCACATATCGTTGATTTAATTGAGAAAGAACTATCTCAGGATCCTCAAAAACAAGATGGTAAGCAAGATAATAAGGAGTAATAGAAAATGGAACTTATTCAAATGTTGGTTGTTGCTCCTTTAAGTTTGCTTTATGAAGGACTATTCGATCTTGTACAAATTTTTGTAAGCGATCTTGGACTTGCTTTACTTACTCTATCTTTAATGACTGCTTTTCTTATGATCCCTATTGAGAAAGCAGTACGTCGTAGTGTCGATAAGGAAAAGCTCTTGAAAGAGGTGATGCTACCTCAGCTTACGGAGATTAAATCAAAATTTAAAGGCAAAGAGCGCAATGATGCAATAAAAGATCTTTATTATCGTTACCGCTACAATCCATTGTATTCAATCAGATCAAGTCTTAGTATTCTGGTTCAAATTCCTTTTCTTTTAGGTGCTTTTTGGATGTTGTCATCTTATGAGCCATTAAATGGTGCTCATTTTTGGCGATTGAAGGATTTAGGTGCACCTGATGGTCTTTTATTTGGCATTAATTTTCTGCCAATTTTAATGACGGCAATTAATATTGCGACCATTGTTGTAGCTCGTTTACCCAAGCGTGATGCTATTCAAGCGTTAGTTATTGCCTTGATGTTTTTAGTATTGCTATACGATGCTCCTAGCGCTTTGCTTTTGTATTGGACTTCAAATAATATCATTCATTTCTTACGTGCTTTATATAAGCGTTGCTTTAAGAGAATAAAAGTTGTTCCCTTAATGCAGAACGTTACTGGAGTGATTAAGGGCAAGCTTAATAAATTTTCTTATTTCATCGATTCTATTGCTATCAGGTATGGCGCTATTAATACAATTTTCGTAGTTCTGCTAGGTTTTGGGATAATACTGCGTCTTATTGGTGTGATCACTCATAAGGATGGGTGGCGCATGGCTGTTTATCTTGATGTAGCTTTGACCATAGTGCTCTTAGCTGTGCCTGTTATTAATCAGGTGATAACCAAAGGTTTATTTTCAAAAGATCAGATCTTAAAGAAAGTTGCAATTGCGATTGTTTTATTCTTTTCATTATGTTCTGTAATTAAAATTGTAGGTCTTCCTCTTCTTGATTTGCCACACCATCACCAAGGAAGAGATGGTGCCATTTCTATCATTTTATTATTTGCAATAGCTAATCCCAAATTACTGACAGCTTTTTTTGCAAAACTTAAATTGGTGTTTTCTTATCTCTTGTGGGTAATTACAGGCTTTGGAAAAGCCAAGTTTGCTAGTGGTAAAGGCAGCACTATGTTTGTGACTGCTATTGGGATCATCTCTCTAACTTGTTTTGTAATTATTCCATTACGTTTTTACGTACAAAATTTCCAATCACTATGGTTTACAGGCTCTTCCTTATTTACGTATGTATTAGGTTTAGCAATAGTAGTCTCATTGGTTCTGAGCTGTGTAAAACGTCTACCTGTACCTCGTATTCTTGGCGCATTTGCTTTAATGCTTGCTTCCTGTATTGTGATTCAAAGCTTTATTTGGCCTCAGCAGGTTAAAGAGTTTATTGGAGATGAATATGATTGGAATAGCTCACCACTGACATGGATAAATCTTGCAATCTGGGGGGGCTTGCTTACTTTTGGTGTATATCTTTGCTTCAAGAACAAAACTGCAAGACATCTTATCGTAGGATTTAATTTGTCTGTTTTAGGTGTAGTTATTGCAACAACTGTATATGCATCCTTAGGTATGGAGAAATATAAAGAATCTCAGTACGATACGGTTGCGTTTGATAAAAACAAAGAATTTGTTCTTGCAGATAATAATGTTATTGTTTTTATTTTAGATACCTTTGACCAGCAAACTCTTGAAGAATTACGTCAGTCAGATCGAACCGAAATAGAAAATATGTTCCGAGGGTTTACGTGGTACAAGAATAACACTGGTTCTGGTGGTTGGACCTCATATGCTATTCCTTATCTATTTACTGGACAGTTTTATAAGAAGAATGAAGAAATTTCTACTTATATCAATCGAGCATATTCATCTAGTAAAAATAATACAGCTTTAGATTTAGCTTTAAATGAAGGTTATAGAGTACGTGTTTTTTCAATTGGAACTTTATTCCCTGCATCTGTAAGTAACCTTATTGAAAATGCATTCTCCTGCAAAAATTGGGGATATGCTTCAATCAATAGCTCTGGAATAGATGCCATGCGGTTGTTGATTCATTACAACATTATTCCAGATTATTTGCGAAGTAAATTAAGCATTTCGCCTGATTTTTTTGAAAAAGGTAAAGAACCACTTAATGCCAATATAAAAACTTATGGAGAAAATGATCCGTTATTTTATGAAGATTTCGAACGTTCACATTTTAAAGTTGAAGAGTCTGGTAAGAATTTTATTTTTTACCATTTAAATGGTGCTCATGGCAATTACAGAGTTGGATTAGATGGTAAATGGGTTCCATGGGATAAGCCAGATGTTACTAAAAGAGAACAAGTTTTGGGATGTTTGCGACAGCTAGCAAAAATGTTCGACAATTTAAAACAAATTGGTAAATTTAAAGATACAACCATTGTTGTAACAGCAGATCATGGCTATCACGGACAAGTAAGAAATTCCTATCCCTTGTTGATTGCTAAGGAATCAGGAATAGATGGTAATAATCCTATCAACGAATCAATGATCCCCACCGGTCACAAAGATTTATTGTTTTCTATCCTTAAGAAAGGAAAACCAACAGCACAAGATGAACGTTTTGTATTAGATGCTGAGTGTGCTGTATGGAAAGCCCCTGCTGTAGTCAATGGCGATGCCAACCTATTTTCAAAAATTGGTGACAATATATCAGAGGATGAGGCGTTTACTACTGAAGGATTTACTGCTGGAGCCTTTTGGGGCAGAGCAATGTCAGGAAATGCTTCCATTCACTTTAAAGAAGCTAAAGAAGAACTCATCAAAATTGTATTTAGTCAAGCAGATCCTCAGTGTAATGGATATATTAATTTTGAAGAAAATGGAAAAAATGAAAGGATCTTTGTCGGAATAAGTAACAATTGGAACAATACTGTATTGTTTAAGCGACATAGTACCGATCTAAAGATTACCTCTGAATATAATGATCCTAAATTAGCGAACGGAAATGCTTGGCTTACTAAACCACTCAAAGATGGAAGATTGTACGAAGTTATTCCAGACAATCAGTTAAAGAATGAATTTTATCTTCCCAAAATAGGAGAGACTATTCCCTTGACTAATAAACTTGATCGGGATAATCATATGAAAATAATGCGTAATGGATTTAGTGGCCCAGAACAACATGGAACATGGACAGTTGGTCGAGAACAAAGACTTGCATTTAGAAGATTAGATAACTTTAGTACATTTGAGCTGAAATTAAAGCCCTTCTTAAGACGGGATAAATCGTTAACTCAACAACGTCTTATTATTAAAAATGAACAAGGTAATGTTTTATTTAACCAAAATATTTCAGACGAAACAGTTGTTCATCTTAATATAAAAGATTTTGAATCAGAGTTTGAAGCAATTCCTTTAGTACAGGTTATTCTTGAAACTCCCGATGCTTGTTCTCCTAAGTCTTTGGGAATAAGCAAGGAAAGTAGAATGTTGGGAATGAGTATAAAATCTATTACGGTCAAAGGCAGGTAACCTTAAAAAAATTTTATCTTTGATATGTGCCAAAAATTGGGCTAATTTTTGGCAACAATAATGACCATTATTGCAATAACTGCAGACTTTATTTAAGCCTTTCCCCTACCTAACATGCAAAAATTTGGAAAACTGGTGGGGATTAGGTACGCTATGTCTTTTATTCAAAATAAGGTTCATCCTCTTCATCAGGTAACGGAACATCGTTTTTTAACCAAGCAGGAGGTTCTTGAACATTGGCATTCATCTGCTCTGTTTGATGAGCTAATTGCTCGTGCTGTGCATTCAAATATTGCTGATGAACCTGTAAATTATTACTTTGCTCTAGACTAACTCCTTGAGCAAGCCTACTCGGCTGTTCTGCACAATATTGTGTTACAGATCGATGCAAAGTAGGATTATTTGGTTGCTGATTATTCGGATAAGCGTTTATATTATTCTGCGCTTCTAACTGCGCAATTCTATCTTTGGCCAACTGCAATGCTTTTTTAAGTCTAATTTCTTCTTCTGTCTGAGCTACTGGACGTCCATTTTCATTATTTCTAGGTTGCTGTGCTTTTAATTTATAACGACGAAGATTCTCTTCGTGATTTAACTTAGGATCTTGCTTTGCAAAAGTAAAACATAATCTTTCGATTCTTTTTGATTTCTCCTGCTTTATTTCCTGAAAATCTAAGTTATAGAATAAATTAAATACCCC
>CAVJLP010000104.1:0-7663 GCA_963650525.1 Firmicutes bacterium CAG:534 | reverse complement strand
GATTTCTGGACGCTACTTTTATATACCGGCTATTTGACTGCGATTAAAACTTTCAGTAATGGCGACAATGTTAGTTGCAAGGTACGCATCCCCAACAAAGAAATACGCTCAGCCTTTAATCAAAGTATTTCAAGCTATTACAGAGACTACTACAGTACACAACCTATGCAGAGCTCATTAAATGAGTTGATTGCAGCTTTAGCAAACGGAGATTGCCGTAAGGCTACTATTCTCATAAGAAAGAGACTTAGAAAATTTGTCTCGGTACGGGATTGGACTAATGCCACTCCTGAGAGCTTTTACCAAGGCTTCTTAAATGGCATATTCTCCTCAAATACAGACTTTTATGATGAATATAAGTCAAATGAAGCATCTGGAGATGTCTATGCAGATATACGTTTTTGCATCAATGATTATGACAAGGGCGTAATCGTTGAGCTTAAGAGTACTAAGGATAAAAACTCAATGCCAAAGCTTGCACAAAAGGCAATTGAACAGATTAAAGAGAAGAGATATACCGAAGATTTTGAAGACATGGTGCCTAAGATATATTGCTATGGCATAGTCTTTTGCAGAAAGGACTGTCTTTTGCAATGTGAGGTTATAGAGTCTTAATGTGAAGATTAGCTCGCATAATGCAATTTTTCTTTGTAGATTATGGTATCGCTTAAAAGAGTGCTTCTTGACATATATTATGGAGAGTGTGTTTTATGTCTGCCCAAGAACTTGTTGATATCGTAGATGACAACGATAATGTTATTGACACGGTAGAGCGTCATATAATGCGTGAAAAGCACTTGCCTCATCGTGCAAGCTATATAGCTGTTTGCGATAAGTCTGGCCGTTTTGTAGTGGAAGTGCGTACCCTAACTAAGGACTATGCTCCAGGTCTTTTTGATGCCTGTGTAGGTGGAGTTTTGCAACATGGAGAGGATCCTTTCAATGGTGCATTACGTGAATTGCATGAGGAAATAGGAATTAGCCTTGATCCTCAAAGCTCTGATTTTATCTCACTAGGTAAGATTAAGGTCCCTTATAAATCAGGACGTGGTTTTTTATATGCATATCTTTATCTTGCTAAAAGTGATGCAATTACAACACGTCAGAAGGAAGAGGTATCTGCAATAATGATGCTAAGCTATGAAGAACTTGTGAAGCTATCTGATGCCTGTACCTATGATTCAATCTTGGTATTTAAGGACATAGTAGCTAAGGCAAAAGCACAAGGCTACCTTTAGATAAAGGCAAAAAAATGAATTTTGAATTTCAAGGCAGAGTTATTGATACAGACGATGAAGGATATCTTCTCAATAAAGATGAGTGGAGTGAGGCTCTTATGGAGTATATGGCCTCAAAAGCAAATCTTACTTTGACCTTGGAACATAAATTGGTAATCAACACGGTCAGACAATATTTTGATCAGTATGCTACAACTCCTGCGATGCGTAATCTAATCGCACTTTTAAAAAAGGAAGGACATGCTGAAATTGCCTCCTCAGTTAAACTTGCTCGCTTGTTTCCTGATGGGGCTGCAAAGACCGCAGCCCGTCTTGCAGGTTTGCCAAAGCCTGTAAAATGCATCTAGAATGGCAATATTTTGAATATTTAGGGATTATCACTTGTCAGTAAGAGCACTTTTTGAAAATTTTAAGGATCTCAGACAAAAGCCATTTTGGAAGCTTTTGGCATCTGATAACGCTCCTGAAACCATAGCAATCCTGCATACGCTTTTTTTTGATGAAGAAAAGTCGTTAAAGCTCTCAATTCTGCAGACTAGGCTTGAGCGAGCTTTAGATGAGACATCCATTGAGAGTCATAGTCGTGATCAGGTAAACGCATATATCAACGATCTAAGATCTAAGGGCTATCTTTCATCCCGCTTTGAATTAGGTGCAGATGAACCGACTTTTGAGCTTTCGGTGCAGGCCTATGATGCAATTCGCTTTGTCGACTCTCAGACTAAATCACGTGTAGCACCAACTGAAGGTCGCCTTGAGCTGGTAACTCACGCTGTCTCAAAGCTAAATGATGATACCAACGGCGATGTCAAGCAGCGTATCAGACGTCTGCGCCTTGAGAAAAAGCGGCTTGATAAAAAAATTGCCGATCTTGTTCAGGGACGGATAAGTCCCATCTCAGATCTTGAAATTAAATCTCAGTTCTCTGACATTATTGAGATGCTTGAGGCTCTAGATGGTGACTTTTTAAGAGTTTGTGATCGCTTCCATGAATTGGCCGATCTTATCTCTGAGCGCATGATGCAGCACTCGGGTACTCCTGATGAACTACTATCAGATTTTTTTGAAAGTTTTGATGAGATCTCAGAGAGTGAAGAGGGCCGAACCTTTCAGGGCTTTTATAAATTTCTAAATGATGAAAAGGAAATGGCTGATCTTGATGCCAATATTCAGTCCCTAAAGGAAAGAGAATTCTGGAAAAAAATGCCCGAGCGCAATCGTCAGAAGCTCTCTGAGATGCGCAGTAATCTTATGGAAAGGGCTCGCGATACCCAAGCTGTTCTAAAGCGCTTATCAGGACATCTAAGACGTCTGGTGCAAAGTCGTGAGTATCTTAAAAATAGACGCCTTGCCGAGCTTATTGATGAGACCCGTGCCCTAGCGTTGTCGTTAGTTAAGCAATACGATATCAAGGGGCAGGAGAGTGTACTTAATGTACATGAAAGTAGAATTGAAATGGTACAGCCGGTTGAATGCCGTTTAGATGATCCTGAGATTGTAGCTAAGGATGAAAGTCTTGAGCTTGCCTCAAGAGTCGATGTTGATTTAAAGGATTTAAGCGATCGCATCAATGCCGCAGAAATCAACTATCCACTGCTAAAGCGTCATCTTGCCGAAATTTTACAGAAACGTACCACGGTTACCATAGGGGAGCTCTTAGATAAATTCCCTGCAACGCAGGGGCTTGCAACTGCCATCGGATATATGCGTCTTGCTCAGCAGGCAGCCGTTGCAGGAATTGATGCTAATGGTGTGCAGCAAAAAGAGCAGGCAACATGGAAAAACAGACTTGGACAGACAGTGCTTGCAACTATCCCGGTATATTATTTCTCTACTGTTTCGCTTAAGACCCTAAATATTCAGGCAGAACAACTAGCAAGCTCCTAGGAATTCATTATGAGTGATGAAAATATAAATTCTCAAAACGCACAAGCAGAAATTGTTACTGAAGAGCTTGATACAAATGAATTGTATTCAGGAGATCTTGGCTCTGAATGCTTTGAGGTACGTCAGCTTTTAGTCTATTTACTAAAGGGACCTTATCTTTTTCGTGATGAAAAAAAGCAGTTATGGAAAGCGCTTATAAATCACACTCAGGAAGTAAGAGTGCAGCTTGCCAATTTGTTTTTGGAGCTGTTTATTTCAGAGGCTGATGGCATAGCCTTTGTGCGCCCTGCAGATACAGGGGATCTGGATGCACCGCAACTTCTGCCAACTTACACCTATACCTTTTTAGATTCGGTGATGCTAATTTTCATGCGTGAGCGTCTTCTACATTCACAGCAGCGAGTAGAGCAGGCGTTAGTTACAGATGATGAAATGGTAAATACCATGCGTATGTTTGATCCGTCTGTAAGAAACGATGAGGCAAGACTGCGTCGCAAGCTTGAAACCATCCAGAAACGTTTTGTCACCCGTCATCTTATTATGAAGGTTCAGGGATTAGACGGATTCGTTATAAGTCCGATCTTAAAGTACGTATTTACAGCAACAGAGCTTTCCGAGCTTAAAGAGAATTACCTAAAGAAGACTGCAGATCTTGAAAAGCGTATGCAGTTTACCGGACAGACTGATCTCATTGATGATCAAGAACAGGGTGCACAGGAGAACAATGAGGTTAATGAATAATGAGTGATTTATTTGAGTTCTCCGAGCAGTTTCGTCTAATTCGTTTTCAGCTAGCCAACTGGGGTACCTTCAACGGGATCCATGATATTGATATCTCAGAGAAGGGGCATCTGTTTGTAGGAGGCTCTGGATCTGGTAAATCAACACTGCTAGATGCCATGTCAGTGCTATTAGTGCCGCGCCGTGCCTTAAATTTTAATGCTGCAGCACGTGAGGGGGAGAAAACCCGCGGAGACAGAAGCTTTGCCTCCTATATTCGCGGCGCATGGTCAAATCAGATGGACGAACATGGTCAGGCAGAAACTAAATTTCTGCGTGAGGGAACCACCTGGTCTGCAATTGCTCTAACCTATAAAAGCTCTGTCGGCCGTCAGGTTACTTTCCTTTTTATCGGCACCATACGCGGAAGTGCCCGTGATGAAAATAGTGTAAATCAGCATTTTTTCTTTATTCCCCATGATTTTTCCTTAACTGCAATTAAGGATTTTGCAAAGGCTGATTTATCTGTTAACTGGGCCAAAAAGCAGATGCCTGACTGTGAGTATTTCTCACGTTTTAATCCGTTTTGTGAATGCCTAATGCGCTATTTTGGTATCAAAAACGATACCGTGCTTAAGCTTTTGCATAAGGCGCAGTCAGCCAAAAATCTAGGTGATATCAATGACTTCCTGCGTGATTACATGCTCGAAACTCCTGGTACCTTTGAAATAGCCGATACCCTTGTTGATGAGTTCTCTCAGTTAAATTCAGCTTGGCTTTCCGTGTGCAAGGCCCGTGAGCAGATCGAGGTTTTAGTTCCTGCTCGTGTTGCCAAGGAGGAGTCTGAGAAGGCGGCCTTAGAGTGTGAAGAGCAGAAGGCATTGAAGGAATATGTGCATTACTGGCAGGCTTTGATAGAGCATGATCAGGTAATGGAGAAATTGCCTGCAATTCAAGAAGAGCTTGCTCTAAACAAGGGTAGCTATGATGATAAAACAGCAAAACAGCATCGCCTAAGCGACAGAATTGATGAGCTAAAGCGTCTGCGCTATGAAAACGGCGGTGCGCAGATTGAACGCTTAAGCAGTGAGCTTAACAGTGCCAGACAAAAAGAAAAGCGCGTTGATCGCGATGCCGCACTTGCTGAACGTTCTTTGTCACAGCTAAATCTTACCTTGCCAAATAGCGCCCTTGAATGGGAGCAGATCATGCTCAGCGTACGTGAGCGAGCCGAAAATGCCAAGCAGGATCTAGACAAGCTGAGAGTTAAGCGTGAGGATACGATTTCAAAGCGTAAAGATAATGAGGACCGTTTTGCCGAGCTACGTCGAGAAATAGATGCCATGCAGGCTCACAAGAGCAATATCCCAGGTGAGCTTTTGGAGCTACGTCAGGATTTTTGTGATGAACTGGGATTGAGCGAGCTTGATCTTCCCTTTGTCGGTGAGCTCATGCAGGTTAAGGATGAGGAACGTCAGTGGCAGGGAGCATTAGAGCGTGTGGTGCATCAGTTTGCACTCTCTATTTTGGTATCAGATGATCATTATCAATCTTTTGCCCGTCTTGTAAATTCTCGTCATTTAGGTACTAGGCTTGTCTATCACCGTGTTACAGATATGGCCGGATCTTATACAGGTGAGTCTGATGATAACTGCGTGCCTAGCAAGTTTGATTTAAAGGCAGGCCCGTGGAAGCAATGGGTAAAATCTGAGCTTGATCGTCGCTTTAACTATGCCTGTATTGAGGATACTAAGGATCTTGATAAGTATGAGCGTGCGGTGACTATTCAAGGACAGGTAAAGCATTCACGTACACGTCATGAAAAGGATGATAGACATAAGCTTACCGATCCCATGTATTGGGTTACCGGCTTTTCAAACCACGAAAAGCTCAAGCTCTTTACTGCTGAGGCTCATAAATGTGTTGACAGGATCGAGCGCTATAAGAAGGTACTGCGAGAATTAGACGATCAGGATTCAAAGCTTCGTGATCTTCAGGGGGCTGCCACCCGTCTTGAGGATATCGTATGGGCAGATATCGATAGAGCCGCGGTATTGCAGCTTATAAATGATCTTGAAAAGGCATTAGAGACTGCCAAGATAGGCAATCGCAAGCTAAATGAAATTGATGAGGAGCTAAAGGCTGAGCAGGCGGCATTTGCCAAAGTTGAGGCAGAGTTGCAGGAACTTTTAAAAGAGCGCGGCATGTTTGAAGGCAAGGAAAGAGAGCTTAAAACCAAGCTTGAAAATGCCAATTTAATCCTTGCAACCGGGCAGTCTAACGACAGATTCAATAAAATGCTTGAGCGTGCAGCCACCACCGCCTCTAAGCGCATCGCCAAATCTGTAACTCCCAATATGGATGAGAACATAGCTTCAATGTGTGTTGAAATTATGCGTATGATCGGAGATAAGATAAATGCTCTATCTGATCGTGCTGGCAATCAGCAATCAAAGATGTTGCAGGTGTTCTCTGACTTTATGCACCAGTGGCCTGATGAAACGTCAGAGCTTACTGCCGAGGTGTCAAGTGCCAATGAGTTTATGGCCAAGCTTACGCAACTTGAAAATGACGGTCTGCCTAAATATGAGCAGCGTTTCCGTGAGCTTTTAGAAAATACTACCTCACAGAATTTAATTGATCTTAATACTCGCCTTGACGACGAGCGCCGCTCAATTAAGGATCGTCTAAAAGAGGTTAATACATCTTTATCACTGGTTCCTTTTAATAGATTAGATGACAAGGTGACCCATCTGCGTATCAGTGTTGATGATAGGAATCTAGCTGAAGTACGTGAATTCAGAACTCTCTATAAAAAGGTCATGAATAACAGCAATGAAACACTCACCGAGGAGCTTGCCGAGCGCCGTTTTGAGCAGCTAAAGAAGCTAGTTAACAAGCTTGCAGGAGGAAGCGCTGATGGCAGTGTTGCTCCTACACTTGCTGATAGGAGATGGCGTGATAACGTGCTTGATGTGAGAATGCACGTCGAGTTCCATGGAGAGGAATACGATGATGAGGATAAGGTTATAGAGATCTATGAAAGTGGATCTGGTAAATCTGGCGGTCAGCGTCAAAAGCTTACCACTACCTGTCTGGCAGCTGCTCTTCGTTATCAGTTAGGTGGAACTGCTGATACTATGCCTAAATTTGCACCGGTGGTGCTCGATGAGGCCTTTGATAAGGCAGATAGTGACTTTACCGATATTTCCTTGCAGATCTTTGAGCAATTTGGGTTCCAGCTCATTATTGCAACTCCGCTAAAGGGTGTGCATACCATTGAACCATATATTGGAAAAACGGATTATGTCGTATGTCATAACCGCAATGACTCCCATCTTCAGGAAATTGACCTTAAGGTTTTGACGGGAGATGAGATGGAGGCTACAGCGCAGGCAGAGACATCGGACACTACTAATATTTAGCATTTTGGCAAAACCATGCAGGAAAATTTCAGTTTATGAAAGATGTAAACGCCTTAAAAAAAGAGCTTGCAGGAAAGCTTAAACGCAATGTACGCACGCTACTGCTAGCATCAGCAAGAGGCGAGATCTTTGAGGAACTGTCTATTCCTCTAACTCCTGCAGCTAAGGACTTTGGATCTGATATCAATGCCCTTAAAAGATGGTGCAAGGAGATGGAGGATTTTTCATCAAGGCTTGTTGATGCCGAGCTTTTAAAAAAGCAGGTTGCCTGGAAGAGCTTTGGCTTTTCATTTGAGATCCCGGTAGCCTTGTTAATTAAAAGTACCAAGGCTTTATTTCTGGCATCTAATACTCTTCCTTGTACATACAGCGCCTTCTTGGAGGCAGTTGAGA
>CAVJLP010000103.1:0-7723 GCA_963650525.1 Firmicutes bacterium CAG:534 | reverse complement strand
TCCGTTCCGCCAACTCTTTTGATGAAAGCACCTATGGGTGCTTTTTTTGTTTCTGGATATTGCGTTTTGATTTAAAGTAAAGAAAAGGGCGATTGCCACCCTTATCTTTCATACTTTTAGATCTCTGTTACCTCACCTATTACTAGCTCTGGTAAGTCCTCTTTATTTAAGATCCTGAGGATTATCATTTGAGCTGCGAGGGTATAGGCTGCCTTGGCCTTGTCCTTGATGGTTATGTTAAGTTTTACATTAAAGCTGCGATCGATGTTGAGCTTGCGACTCTTAAAGACAAAGATCATGCCGTCATGAGTGGCATTTTTTATAAGCGCGAAATAATAATCACAATCCTTCTCATCTAGAACATGGTTTAACTGTTCATCATAGGGGGAGGATACGGCAAGAGCTTTTTTGACATTTAGTGCTGTTGATAGATCAAGAGCAATGCGACCTGAGGTCTGGGAGTCAAAGATATTAACCTCAGCGTTGCCGAGCTTCTTTGCTATAAGATCAGCAAAGTTAAGATTATCCTCACACACAAGTACGCCTTTGATTTTATCTTTAACCAAGGTTGCAAAGTTATCGATGGTTTTTCTATCAGCTCCATGAGAAATGATCTTAAGCTCCATTATAGGGTAAGAGGCGCGATATCCTATTACTATCTTGTCAGGAACAGCTAGATCGTTCATTCTCTGTTGCAATATGGACTCAGGAATTCCAAAGGTTATGAGTCTTTTTACTTCAGTTACATGTAGATCAGGGCAGTGTTCCAAAAGATAGGGCTTAATGAAGTCTTGGAACATGGCTTTAAATTCATGCGGAACACCTGGAGTAAAGAAGCAGAGCGCTCGGTTAATTTTCATATAGAACCCACAGGCAGTTCCGTTTGGGTTATCGATGATTTCTGCAGTAGACGGGATATCAGCTTGCTTTAAATTGGTCTCGCTCATAGTACGCCCACGCTTTTCATGCCAGGCTTTGATCTTTTCAACCCATTCTTTGTGGCGTACTAATTCAACTCCTGCGGCACGGGCTGCAGAGGCTGAGGTATTGTCATCTGTGGTAGGTCCTAGACCACCATTTACAAAAATGATGTCAGCCTGTTTTGAGCGCTCCTGCAACAGATTTTTTATATCCTCAGGATCGTCTCCGCAGGTTGAACGGAAATGAGGCTGAATGCCAAGGGATAAGAGCTCACTTGAAAGCCATGAAGCATTGGTATCTACAATAAGTCCTGTGATAACTTCATCGCCGGTTGAGATCAGTTCAAATTGCATATGATCCGTCCTTAGTATTTCAATGGATATGCACTACAGCGATTATAATGACAAGTTAGCTCATTTTAGAAATGAGTGAGGTTTACGGAATTTTTGAGCTATTTTGGAGTGAACTATGCCTATTAAGATCCCAAATGGACTACCTGCTATCGCAGTGCTTCAGGATGAGCAGGTGTTTGTCATGACAGAGGATCGTGCTTCACATCAGGATATTCGCCCCTTAAATTTACTTTTTCTAAATCTCATGCCTAAGAAAATCAACACTGAAATTCAGTACATGAGACGACTGTCCAATACACCACTTCAGGTCAACATCACTTTGCTGCGTATTGATGACAGGCATACCCGCAATACTCCCGAGCAACATCTGCAGCATTTTTATAAATCCTTTGAGGAAGTGCAGGATAAGCATTTTGACGGCATGATCATCACCGGAGCACCTCTTGATCAAAAGGATTTCTCCGATGTTATCTATTGGGATCGTTTGAGTAATATTATCAAGTGGAGCACCGAGCACGTCACCTCAACTTTCTTTAGCTGCTGGGCAGTATGTGCCGCGTTGAAAACATTCTACGGATTGGATCCGGTGTATCGCGGTAGCAAGCTGTCTGGCGTTTTTGATGAATACACAAATTTAAACTCCTTTGATACTCTAATCAGAGGTTTTGATGACAGATTTGTAGCTCCTCATTCACGCTGGGTAGACTTTACCCGTCCGTATATAAGGCGTAATACTGATTTGAAAATTTTGGCTGACGGTCCTGAAAGCGGTCTTTATCTTGCGGTATCTCCTGACAGACGTCAGGTATATGTGACCGGACATCCTGAATATGATGCGACCACGCTTGCTGATGAATATCGTCGTGATGTACTGGCAGGCTTGAATCCTACTCTTCCTGAGCATTATTTTAAGAACGATGATCCCTCTTCGGAAGTGTCGATGACGTGGAGATCTCATGCCTCTATTTTGTTTGCAAATTGGCTTAACTATTACGTCTATCAGACAACTCCTTTTGATTATGAGTAAGCGAAGGCTTACAAATCTATGAAAACACAGTGCACGGCAGATAAAAGCCTTTTGTCTTATTAAAAAATATGCAATTTTTTGGTGATTTTTCGTAAAATTTGCCTTCGTTTCTTGTATACTCTCCGCCAGAAAATTTTTGATAAAAAATCGTTAACTGTTTCCCAATCCTCCTGCTGTTTTTAGAAAGAAGAAAAGCGGGAAGATCTTTTATTGTGTTTAAGAATCGTGACTTCCAACATCGCTAAATTCAAAATCTCAGGTGGCACTCCCCTAGATGGTGAAGTACGCATCTCCGGTGCTAAAAATGCAGCGCTACCAATTTTGCTAGCAACAATACTTACAAAAGAACAGGTAGTTCTTACCAATGTCCCCGATCTTGCGGATGTTAAAACCAGCATCAAGTTGCTGCAGGATCTTGGTAAATCATGTGTCTATGACAGTGAAACTGGGACTGCGGTGATTGAAGGTCCGGTTACATCTAAGACGGCCTCCTATGATCTGGTACGTACCATGCGTGCCTCTATTATGGCCTTAGGTCCGCTGTTGGCCTTCCTAGGTGAGGCTGAGGTTTCCCTGCCAGGTGGCTGTGCCATCGGTGCTCGTCCTGTAGATCTTCATATCAAGGGACTGGAGGCCATGGGGGCCAATATTGAGCTTAGAGACGGATATATCATCGCCAACGCTCCCTCAGGAAGATTGCCGGGTGGCACCGTGGTAATGGAGAAGGTCTCCGTTACCGGCACTGAGAATTTGCTGATGGCTGCAGCTCTATGCAAAGGAACAACTGTAATTGAAAATGCAGCTTTGGAGCCTGAGGTTGTAGATCTAGCACAGTTTCTGCGCAAAATGGGGGCTCGCATTAATGGTGAGGGGACCTCAAAGATCACTGTCTCAGGTGTTAGGGAACTGCATGGCTGTGATCATCCTATTGTTGCTGATCGTATTGAAACTGGTACTTATTTGGTAGCAGCTGCTGCAACTGGTGGTATTGTCAGATGTGTAAATACAAAGCCTGAGCTTCTAAGCGTGGTGTTAGACAAGCTTAAGCATGCTAATGTATTGATCACCTGCGATGGTGATGCCATTACTGCCGATATGCGCGGACGTACCATCAAGCCTGTTGATATTATTACCGCCCCTCATCCTGGTTTTCCTACCGACATGCAGGCTCAGTTTACGGTTTTAAATTCTCTTGCTGATGGTATTAGCTCTGTTACTGAGACCATCTTTGAAAATCGATTCATGCATATTCCTGAGCTCGTGCGCATGGGCGCTAAAATTGAGGTAAAGGGAAATACCGTGATCATAAATGGTGTACCGCAGTTCCATGGTGCACAGGTGATGTCCTCTGATTTAAGAGCTTCGGCATCATTAGTAATTGCAGGTCTGGCTGCCTCTGGTACTACGGTGGTAGATCGCATTTATCATATGGATCGCGGCTACGAGCACATTGAGAAAAAGATCCGTGCCCTAGGCGGTACTATCGAGCGTTTCTACTAGGTCATCATCATGCAGGATCTCACTTCTTATAACAGCTTTGGGTTGCAGGTTCATGCGGACAATTTAATTAAGATCCGTAGCCTTGATGATTTGCGTAAATCTCCTATGGGACCGGTGCTGATCTTAGGGTGCGGCAGTGATGTATTGCTTACAGAAGATTATCTAGGCACTGTACTTGTAAATGAGATCCGTACCTTTGAGGTAAAACGTGAAGGTGATGATTATATAGTTAAAGCAGGTGGAGGCCTTGTTTTAGATAACCTCATTGAAGACTTGATTGCACGCAATATCCCGGGGCTTGAAAATCTATCTGCAATTCCTGGAACCGTTGGTGCTGCTCCAATTCAAAATGTTGGCGCCTATGGGATGGAGATAGGGCAGGTTATTGAGTCTATTGCATATTTTGATTTAGATAAGCGAGTTGAGGGATGTCTTACACGTGATGAATGCGAGTTTGGTTATCGCTCCTCTGTCTTTAAGAATCATCCAAAGATGCGTTACTTTATTACTGAGGTAACATTAAGACTTCCTGCTGTTTTTTCCCCTAGACTTTCCTACAAGGGGCTTGAAGGATGTTGTTTTAAGACTCCCTTTGAGGTGCGGGAGCAGGTCATAAAGCTTCGTCGTGCCAAGCTTCCTGATCCCAAGGTAGTTGGCAATGCCGGATCCTTTTTTAAAAATCCTCTGGTAAGTAAGGAACGATGCGACAAATTAAAGGCAATCTATCCTGATATGCCAACTTATCCACAAGCTGATGGAAGTGTAAAGCTTGCAGCTGGTTGGCTAATTGATAAAGCAGGTTGTCGCAATATTACCCATGGTCACGCTGGAACCTGGGAGCATCAGGCTTTGGTGATAGTAAACAGAGGTCAGGCCAAACCCCATGAGATCGTTGCTTTGGCCAAATATATTGTGTCTGAAGTTCATAATCGTTTTGATATTCAACTGGTGCCAGAGGTTAGAGTTTATGGCGCCAGAGGAGAAATTGCATGGAAGTATCTGTAGGACAGTCAGTAGCTCTTTTAAAGCTGTTACAGCATGCTGAGGATCAGCGCTTAAGCTTTAAAAGACTGCAAGCACTTACAGGTCTTAGTGCAGATGTGATAAAAGCCTCGATAAACGATACTATCCTTTCCTTTCCAAACCTCATTTGTGTCTGTGATGACAAAGTAGTCTTAGAGCATTCTCTGGATTTTTTAGATGAAAAATATATTTTTGAGAAAATCCACGGCAAGGGACGGGTGCAGATCTTTGATGAGATAGATTCAACCAATACATGCATGCTGAAGCTGGCCTCAAATTTGGTTTCAGGCGATGTGCTGATGGCTGAGATCCAAACTGCAGGACGGGGACGTCGTGGAGGCAGGTGGAATACAGGTTTAGGATCATGCATCATGCTCTCTATGGCATGGCATTTTTCATCTCATCATAAGCTTTTGGGGCTTTCGGTTGCGGCAGGTGTGAGTGCAGCACAGGCCTTACAACCTTTTGTGCAGGATAAAATTACGGTCAAATGGCCCAATGATCTCTATTTACCCACAGGCAAAATCTCCGGCATATTGATTGAATCAGTACCGTCTTCAAAAGCTTTAACCGCGGTAATTGGAATTGGAGTCAATGTAAGTTGCGATCCTCTTACCATTAAAAATGAGACAAGACCAATTGGTTTTTTAAGGGAGCAGGGAACTCCTGGTTTTAGAAATCAGGTTGCAATAGCGCTTATTGACGCTCTGCGCAAATGTTGCTCAACTTTTGAAGAGTATGGCTTAAGTGCATTTAAGAATGAGCTTTTAAACCGCGATCATCTCAGAGGACATAGTGTAAAAGTTTTAGATGGTGATCGTTTTGTTGAAGGGCTCGCTTGTGGAATTGACGATGATGGAGAACTCATCATCGATAAAAACGGCGATCAGGTGAAGATCGCCGCAGGGCATGTTGAATATTGGTAGTTTTATTTCTTCAGGAAAACATTTTCTATTGAATGATTACTACCCTTCTGCAGTACCAAATTAGCTCTATTGCGACAGGGCTTGATGTTTTCAATGAGATTTACGTGGTTCACTGCATCCCAGATGAGCTTTGCCATGATCACAGCTTGATCCTCGGGGATCTGTGCGTAACGATGGAAATAACTTGAGGGATCATGGAAAGTCTTTTCTCTGAGCTTTAGGAAACGATCGATATACCATTTAAGCAGGTTATCCTCGTCTGCATCGACATATATTGAGAAATCGATGTAATCGGAAATGAAGGCTCGTTTTCTAATATCAGGGTAGTCCTCACCGTTTTGCAGTACGTTAACGCCTTCAATAATGAGTACGTCAGGACGGTCGACATCAGTAAATTCATTATCAACAATGTCATAGGTTAGGTGGGAATACACCGGAACCTTTACGTGTGGAACTCCGTTTTTTACATCCTTTAGAAATTCCATGAGTTTTTTGGCATCATAGGAAATAGGGAAGCCCTTACGTGACATGATCCTTCTTTCATTTAGGATCTTGTTTGGATATAGGAAGCCGTCAGTTGTGATAAGCGACACCTTTGGATGATTGGGCCAAGTTTTAATGAGCTCATTTAAAATTCTGGCGACGGTACTCTTGCCTGCTGATACCGGTCCTGAAATTGAGATGATAAACGGGACGTGATCGCCATCTTCTCCTAAGAATTTATGTAATACCTGAATACGATCCTGACGTGATGAATAGTAGAGGTAGAGTAAACGGGACAGAGGTAGATAGATCCTGTTTACCTCGCTTAGTGAAAGCTGATCATTGAAGGCTACACACTGGGCAAGCTCATCTTCACTCAAATTCAAAGGTGTCATTTCATTACTGAAGGTTGACCACGTGTCAGCATCAAACTTGTAGAATGGCGATTCTAATTTTTCGTTATCAGTCATCTTAATAATTGTGTCTTGTGAAATTAATAGGGCACTGTTGAAAGCACTGCCGTGCGCAATAATACCATTTGAGTAATAAAAGAGTGCAAATACGGGAAAAAACCGCGAAAACACGCACAAAATACCATACTGTGAAATATCAAGGTCGACAGTGAAATCTGTATTTGTTTAAGCTTAGAGCTTTAAGTGTCTTAAAGATGGTAAGCATCATCCTTAAGCCTTTCCCCTACCAGTAAATATTTTTTTCGGGATGAATGTGGGATGTTGTGGGAATATGATTTATTAGCACTTTTATAAGTGGTGTTGAAAAGTTTTAAGCAAAAACTGAGTGCTAAAGCATTGTGGATAGTACAAAAACGCTTATTACGCATCCTACAGCGTAAATTTGTTTATGTAAGGATAAGTAATCAATTCATTTGAAGCTGAGAAAAAAAATAGCTTGCCTAAGCTTCAAATTTTAATTTTTGAAGAAATATTTAAAAATGTATTTAATATCAATATGTTGATTGAAACACGTAAAATAGAAACAGGAGAGCGAACTCTTATTTAAAGCTAGGCTACAAAAAATAATTTAAATTTTTTAAAAAAAAGTTTGCAATTTAAAAAACTTTCTATATAATGAACACCGTTTTCACGACACCTTAGTGAAAACAGTTGATCCGGAGACGGATACAGCTTAATGGAGGGGTTCCCGAGCGGTCAAAGGGATCAGACTGTAAATCTGCCGGCTCTGCCTTCGAAGGTTCGAATCCTTCCCCCTCCACCACTCTTTTCTTTCTCCGCAAAAATTTCAACAACTTTGAATTTCATTGCGGGCATCGTATAATGGTTATTACCCAAGCCTTCCAAGCTTGAGATACGGGTTCGATTCCCGCTGCCCGCTCCAGTAAATATTTAAATAAAGGTACTGTGAGCATATCGCTTTATCCTGTTCACACTTAGGAATTTGTTAAAAAATGGCAAAGGAAAAGTTCGTACGTGACCGCGTTCACGTAAACGTAGGCACCATTGGTCACGTTG
>CAVJLP010000102.1:0-7801 GCA_963650525.1 Firmicutes bacterium CAG:534 | reverse complement strand
TGCCATCTGATATCCTTGGGTGTGAATGTTGAGAGACTTAAAATTAACATTTCACTTAGTTATGTTACTGGATACAGATAAGCTTTTCAATAATTATTTTTCTAGTATATAAAAAAGATTTGATACCATAACCTAAAATGGCAAAATCAATCCGAGGGCATAATGCTCCTCAAATGTTATCTGTAGTAAATGTGGAAAAACGCAACATTTATTAGAGAAATGTTGCAATACCTACTTATATATTGTGATCAAAATAGGCACCAAATTAGACCATTTTTAGGACAGTGTGATCTAGATCTCAAAATACTAACATGTTGTTAAATCAAGTAAATATCCCATTTTTGCGCTATTTTGATACATAAAAATGAGTATGATCTAAAAGTTTTCAAAGCTCATCATTTGTCTCGTTAATTGTTATAAAGAACACATTAAAACTATTAACGGAGAAAAATATGGGCATAGGTCAGGAATTGTCCGTCGTCAACGTCACAAAGTATTACGGTACTTTCAAGGCGCTCGAGGACATTAAGCTCATTTGCAACCCTGGAGAATTTGTATCCATTCTGGGTTCCTCAGGATCAGGCAAGACAACCTTGCTTAAGGTCATCGCAGGCTTTGAGCGTTGCTCTGATGGCAAGATCCTTTTAAACGGTACTGATGTGGCAGCTGTGCCTTGCTTTAAGCGCAACATCGGTATGCTCTTCCAAAACTACGCACTTTTCCCACATCTTACTGTGGCAGAGAACATTGCATATCCTCTGAAGCTCAGAAAGCTTCCCAAGGCTGAAATAGCAGAGCGTGTTAAGGCCATGATCGCTATGATCAAGCTCTCTGGTCTTGAAGATCGCTTCCCCCGTCAGCTATCAGGCGGCCAGCAGCAGCGTGTAGCTTTGGCTCGTGCAATTGTCTATAACCCTCCTCTCTTGCTTTTAGATGAGCCTTTGGGGGCTCTTGATAAAAACCTGCGTCATGACATGCAGTTTGAAATCAAGCGTATTACTCATGAGCTGGGAATGACAACTATTTCTGTTACCCACGATCAGGAAGAGGCCTTCTCGATGTCTGACAAAATCTGCATCATCGCAGGTGGTCGCGTGCAGCAGTTTGACACTCCAGAGCACATCTATGAAAAGCCAGCAAATCGCTTTGTAGCAGAATTCATGGGTACTACCAACATTATTCCTATGAATGATGCCAGATATGAAATGGCAGGAGATATATGCAAGGTTTCAGGTTTCTCTGAGCTTACAGCTGGTCCTTGTGAGCTGCTAATTGATGCCAAGACTGCAAGAACTTCAGAGGCTACTCCTTTCTTTGCATTACGTCCTGAGGCAATTCATCTTTTAACTGCAGATACACAAAGCCGTGGCAACGTGTTTGAGGCTGAGATCACTGAGAACATCTATTTAGGTCAGTACGTAAAGTGCAAGGCTGAGGTTGGCAAGCTTATGCTGAACATTACCTTAGATGTTCGTGAATTCCGTGGTTTGGGGGATGAACGTAAGGTGAAATTTACCTTTGCACCTCAGGATACCGCAATCCTCTACGACTGATTTTTAACCATTTTTAAGATTTATTTTTTCGGGAGATATCATCATGCGCAAATTATCTATGACCTTGCTTGCTTCCTCTTTAATTGCCGCTGCATTCATGCTTTCAGGATGTGGTGAAAAAGAGCAGCCACAAGCTCAGGCCTCTGCAGCTCCCGCTGCAACTGAAGCAGCAGCTCCTAAGGATGCTGGCTCCTTAGTTTTCGTTGACTGGGGTGGAACCAATACTGATGCCCGTATTGCCAAAAACATTAAGCCTTTTGAGGAAAAGACCGGCATCAAGGTTACCGTGGTAACTCCTTCTGACTATGCAAAGTTAATTGCCATGGTTGAAAACGGCACCACCGAGTGGGACGTTATGAACTGCGATGCCTACTGGGGTGTTTATGCTGGTGAAAAGGGCTATTTAGAGCCAATTGATTATCAGGTGGTAACCGAGAAACTAGATAAGGCTGTAGAGCTTAAGCACGTGGTAGGTGCTGAGGTTTATGACTCTGTCATTGCTTATAACTCTGATAAGTATAAGGACGGTACTGCTCCTAAGAACTGGGCAGAGTTCTTTGACAGAGAGAAGTTCCCTGGCAAGCGTGCTATGTGGCAGTACCCTGTAACTGTGTTGGAGGCAGCCTTGCTTGCAGACGGTGTTCCTATGGATAAGCTCTATCCTCTTGATCTTGACCGTGCCTTTGCCAAGCTTGATACCATCAAGGATCTTATCGTCTGGTGGACTAAGGGCGCACAGCCTTCACAGATGCTGTCAACTGGCGAGGCTGACATCGCTCTTGCATGGTCTGGCCGTATTTTAACTGCCAAGGATGAAGGCTCTCCTGTATCTCTTGATTACAACGAGGGCCTACGTATTGCTGCAGGTTGGGTAGTTCCTAAGGATGCACCTAACAAGGAAAACGCCATGAAGTTCATCAACTTCGTTTCATCTGCTGAGCAGCAGGCCGCTTTCTCCTCTCAGATCCCTTACGGCTCAACCAATCCTGAAGCTGTCAAGATGCTGACCAAGGAGCAGATTGAGCGTATCGGTCAGACTGAAGAGCAGGTCAAGCACGAAAGATACATCGATAACACCTACTGGGCAGAGAACTTAAACGACGTTGTTGAGAAATTCAATGCTTGGTTGCTTAAGAAATAATCACCTCTAAAACTAAATATATATATATAACAAAGCGGGGCAATAGGCCCCGCATTCAGAAGGTGCTTTCATGGAACAGAATCACGCTTTTAAATACAGCGCATGGAACGGAGCCAAATGGTTGCTCCTTGCAATTCCGCTGTTATATGTGGTGCTCACAATGGGATATCCCCTGATTGATATCATCATTAAGAGCTTCACCTCCAAGGATGGCTTTACCCTTTCCTTCTATATCCGTGCCTTAACAGAGCCACTTTATCTTACCGTGCTCTATAGCACCGTAAAGATTGCTTTTATCGTTACTATAGTGTGCCTAGTGCTTGCATATCCTATGGCGTATCTTAGTGTTAACGCAAAGAGTGCTAAGGTACGTACGCTAATTACTGCAGGTGTGTTGATCCCTTACTGGGTATCAATGCTAGTGCGTATTTTTGCTTGGCAGATCATTTTGCAAAATAACGGCATCGTAAATCAGTTTTTGATGTTTGTGGGTATTACTACCGAGCCTGCCAAGCTTCTCTACACTGATCTGGCTGTGACTATCTCCTTAGTACACATTCTGTTGCCATTTATGTTCTTATCCTTGCAAAACTCTATGTTGCAGATTGATAAGAATCTGTTGCTAGCATCAGCAATTATGGGTGGCACTAAGCTCTATGGTTTTTTGCATGTATTCCTGCCATTATCCAAGGCAGGAATGCTCTCAGGCTCCATCATGGTATTCGTGTTGTCACTAGGCTTCTATATTGCACCTGCCTTGTTAGGTGGCCCAGACAATATGATGCTTTCTAACTTAATTGAAATCTCCATGAATAACTTCAACTGGGGTTTGGCATCAGCACTCTCTGTTGAATTGCTACTCATCGTGTACTTAATCATTGCCGCCGCCTTCCGCTTTACCGGCAACATCTTTGTTAAGGATATCTAAGGAGTAGGTTTATGCTGTATTTCATCGTTTTCTTACTGCTTATTATCATCATTGCGCCTGCAATGGTGATCATTCCGCAGTCTTTTACTTCGTTAAACTACTTTATCTATCCAATTAAGTCCTTCTCACTTAAGTGGTATGACAAGTTTTTCCAAAACTCAGAGTGGATCACCTCACTTGAGCGTTCTTTGGTAATTGCAATTAGCGTTGCAATTTTTGCAACCATCATCGGCACCCTAGCAGCCCTTGCTGTAAACAAACTTCACTTTAAAGGAAAGAGCTTGTTTATGAATTTGATGCTAACTCCGATGATTGTGCCTGTGGTTATTACCGGTGTGGCTTTGTATGCCTCCTTTGCAAAGGTTGGCTTGAACAACACCATCCCAGGTCTTATTATGGCCCACAGCTTACTTGCAATTCCCATGGTGTTCTTGACCATGTCATCTGCCTTGGCTCGTTTTGATACCAATTTAGAGCTTGCAGCAATGTCAATGGGCTCAACTCCAATTGGTGCTTTCTTTAAGGTGACACTACCTTCAGTTAGAGCATCAGTTGTCACCTCTGCTTTGCTGTCATTTGTGACCTCACTAGATGAGGTTGTGGTCACCATCTTTGTATCAGGTGCCAACACCAAGACTCTGCCTATGGTTATGTGGGAGAACCTGCGTGCAACCATCGATCCTACCATCGCTGTTGCTGCCACCTTCCTCATCATCCTGACTTTGGGCATGTACGTCATAAAAGAGATTGTTGAATCAAGAACTAAGGATTAAAAAATGACCGCCTTAATTTATAAAAACGCTAATTTAAAAGGCAAAGAGCTTACCTCAATATTGGTTGAAGATGGCAAATTTAAAGGCTTTGGAGCATTTGATGAATTATCAAAATTAGCTCCTAATGCTAAGGTTGAGGATCTAAAGGGTAGGGTTACTATCTCTCCTTTTGCCGATGCCCATATTCATCTTGATTATGTATATACAGCATCCCTTCCTGCTAAGGCTACCGATTCTGGTACTCTTTTTGAGGCTATAGATAACTGGTCTGGAGCAAAGGATAAATTAACCTCAGAGGAGATCACTACTCGTGCCTTAATCGCAGTAAAGCAGCAGATAAGTCACGGTGTGCAGTATGTGAGAACTCATGTAGATGTCACTGATCCTAAACTTACCGCTTTAAAGGCTATGCTAGAGCTTAAAGAGCAGGTTAAGGACTACATGCAAATTCAGATTGTAGCCTTCCCGCAGGAGGGCTACTACGCCTACCAAGGTGGTGCCGAGCTTGTTGAAGAGGCACTTAAGATGGGCGCTGATGTTGTAGGTGGTATCCCTCATTTTGAGTTCACCCGAGAAGACGGCGTGAAGTCTGTACAAAAGGGCTTTGAGCTTGCGATGAAGTATGACAAGCTTTTGGATTTTCACTGTGATGAGACTGATGATGATCAATCCCGCTTTGTTGAATCCATTGCCGCTCTGACCTATTTTAATGGGTTAAATGGCCGTACTGCAGCCTCTCATACCTGCGCTATGGGCTCTTATAACAATGCCTATGCCTTTAAGATGATGAGTAAGTTTAAAAAGGCAGGTTTGAACTTTATCGTATGTCCGACAGAGAACTGCTACCTGCAGGGACGCTATGATTCATATCCTCGTCGCCGCGGTATTTCCCGTGTAGATGAGCTTACTGAAAACGGACTTAATGTTTCCTTTGCCCAGGATTCAATTTCTGACCCATGGTATCCCTTGGGCAATGGCAATCTGATGCATCAGCTAGATTTTGGTTTGCATTTATCCCACATGATGAGCATCCCGCAGATCCAGGATTCCTTAAAGTTTGTAACTGACAATGGTGCTAAGACCATGTGTGTTGAGGATTATGGCTTTAAGGTAGGTAACAGCGCTGATTTCGTAGTACTCAATGATGACAATGTCATCGATGCCGTACGTAACAGCTCAGAGACCGTGCTCAGCGTAAGACACGGTGTTGAGATCATGCGCAAAGAGCCCTCTGTTGTTTTAACTAAATACGATTTCTAGGATATATATATATGTTGATGCATACAATGACTAGAGCTGAGTTTGAAAAGTGCTCTGAAAATGTCTTGATTATTCCTGTAGGTTCAACTGAGCAGCACGCACCTCACCTGCCCTTAGGTGTTGATTCCTATATTGCCGAAGGAATTTCAAATATCCTCTCAGAGCGCACTGGATCGGTAGTTGCTCCTACTTTAACCTATGGCTACAAGTCAAAACCGTTATCTGGTGGCGGTCCGTTATTTAAGGGCACCATCGATTTAAACGGTAAGACCTTGATCGATCTTGTGTATGACATTCTCTGCGAGTTTGCAGCTGACGGCTTTAACAAGGTGTTCTTAAATAATGCTCACTTTGAAAATCAGGCCTTTATTGAAGAGGCTATGGATCTTGCAACTAAGGCATGTCCTGGCCTGAAGGTAGTGCAGTCAAACTGGTGGGATGTATTAGATCAGAAAACAGTGGATGAGGTCTTCTCAGACGTACCTTTCCCTGGTTGGGCTTTTGAGCATGCTGCCATCACTGAGACCTCACTGATGATGTATTTAAAGCCTGAGCTTGTGCGTGAGGCTCTTATTCCAACTGATGTGAAGGCGGTGGCCTTGCCTTATTCTGTATATCCTGCATATAAGGGGATGGTACCTGAGAGCGGTGCCTTAGCACCTGCTACTGGATCTACTGCAGAGAAGGGCAAGTTGATTGTGGATAAGGCTATTGAAGGCTTTATTAAGATCTTTAAAGAGCAATTTGGATTTAAGGAGTAATCATGGATAACTATGTAATCACTGTTTCAAGACAGTTTGGCTCCTTAGGTCGTGATATTGCTAAAAAACTTGCCCATAAGCTCAACATTGAATACTACGATCGTGACTTAATTGAGAAGGCTGCCTCTATCTTAAATCTTGATATGAAGGCTGCATCTCCCTTAGATGAGAGCATTTCACTGCCTTTTGCCAAGGCCTTATTTCCTCTAGGCATCGGTACTGGCTCAACTCATCGCAAGCTCTTTAAGGTACAGGAGTCCTTAATTCGCGAGTGTGTACAAAAGAGCAATTGCGTAATCGTTGGACGCTGTGCCGACTATATTTTGCGCGACTATCCGCGTCGCTTTAACGTGATGATCTATGCTCCGCTTGAAGAGCGCATTAAGAATTCAATCAATACTCTGCGTATTCCTGAGTATGAGGTGAACGACTATGTAAAGGAGATCGACAAGGCACGTGATTCTTATCATAAGTTCTTTACTGAAGAGAAGCTGGATACGCTGAAATATCGTGATCTCTTAATTGATTCATCTACTATGAGTCAAGATGAGGTGGTTGATCTCATTATTACAGCAGCTAAAGCCAAGCTTAAGTTTTAGCTTTTAGGCAAAGATTTCTGTTCCTGACATTGGCGTCTTAAGTTAAAGTTTAGGTCAATTGCTACTATGTATATATATTGACCAGAATTTTATCTAAGATGCCTTTTTTATGCGTTCTTGCCAAAAAACGTGCTTTATTCAGTCAAGCCGTCTTCTTTTTTAAGCTCGAGGTGCGATGTGTTTTATTTCAAGGCGTACCAAGCACTGCTTTTTACAAAAAGCGATCCCATAGCAAAACACTCTCGTGATATCGCTATTTTCTCGTGCTAAGCCTTGAATGTAATCTTTATCTTCAATTTGCTTTAACCCATCTTGAGTGGCATTGAGCATATCCGCGCTATTTTTTACGCTCTTAATTTCAATGATCACCGCATCTTGATTGTTCACTGAAGTGAAGATAATGTCTGCATATCCAAGACCGGCTTCGGCATTAGATTTAAAATTTTTCAGCAGTTTAGAGCTTACTGAGAATATGCCATTTAAAAAGCCATGATAGAAATTTTCTGGCGTAGCTTTAGTAGCAAGATCGCGTATGGACACATAATTTTTAAGTTTTTCTTCAAGCAACGTTCTTATCTTGGCACAATCTCCATTGAAGAGAGCCTCTACAATGTCATTACTTGATTTTTGGATAGGCGCTGATGCGTAGTAAGCTTTGATATTCTTTTCAAAGGCTGAGTGTATTTCTTGGTTGGGGATGCGTACCTTGCAACTAACATTGTCGCCATTATTGAAAGTTTTAATCGCAGTCAAATAGCCGGTATATAAAAGTAGCGTCCAGAAATC
>CAVJLP010000101.1:0-7867 GCA_963650525.1 Firmicutes bacterium CAG:534 | reverse complement strand
GAATAGCGGATAAATAGTAGTATTTATTTCATGACGAAAGGACATATAACAATAATAAATTCCACCACACAGGAGAAAAAGACTTCTGTTTACAGAAGATATCTATTCTGTACCTTGGTGTTGCTTGAATTACTCATGTCCTCATCATTTTTAGGATATATTCATGTTCCACCTATATCGATCACCGTTGCCTATCTACCAATATTGATAGCAGCAATTGCGCTAGGTATTCCTCAGGCTATAGCATTAGGCGTAATTTTTGGATTAAGTAGTGCCTATAAAGCAAGCGTGTACTACATATCTGAAGCCGATATGGTATTCTCCCCCATGCTAAGCATGAGCCCTTTAAATAGCATAATTCTTGCTGTAGGTAGTCGTATATTTTTTGCCATGATCATTGGCACTCTGTGCCATTATGCCCTCAAAACAAGATTTAAGATTGCTCTATGCGCATTAATAGGACTATTAACCCCAAAATTACAAGCATTATGCGTCTACACTACCTTAGAAACATTGTTTCCAGCCTTAGGTTTTACCAAGGTTAATGCTTTATATCTCAATATTGATGAAATTCTGCGAGCTGCTACATGTGCAGCCTTTGCGGTGCTAACTGCAGTTCTTCGTTACAATAGCGCTATAAAGAAAATTGCGAAAGCTATTGATAAGTATCAAGGTGATGAACATAACTATTACTCCATAAAAGTAATGGTTATTGCTGTTATATTTGTAGTAACGATTATCATGATCTGCTCAGTGTTCTATATCACTCAGAGCCTAGAATTCATGCTAACCCAATATAATGTGTCCATTACCGATACTCTAAGCAACGATCTTTTAAATGTGCAGGCTCAATTTATGATCACCTGCCTATCATTGTGCTTAATACTAGTAATTTTCCTGATCACAGGATATCGCTATATGGCCTACAATGGCTACGTAGGACAGCTCGATGCCCTGACAAATGTGCTAGGTCGCAGGATCTTTTTTGATACTTGCGCCAAACTTGAACATGAAAGAGCAACCGTTCACAAGGACGAGCCTTGGTTTATGATCTTTGATGTTGACCTGTTTAAGCAAATTAACGATTCCTATGGCCATGTAAGTGGTGACAGAGTTTTACATCATGTAGCCTCTGTACTCTTATCCACTTTTGAGAAGCATGGTTTTGTAGGACGTATTGGTGGCGATGAATTTGCAGTAGTTATTAGCAACCAACTTTCAAGCTTTATTATGCAGGACATGGACAGGCTTTACAGAATGTTAAATGAGCCCCCTATACTGCCAGATATAAAGATCAGTCTCTCAGCAGGAATTTGTCATTTCGATAGTTGGCACGATCCTCAAACAATGATGTCTAAGGCTGATAGCTTACTCTATAGAGCTAAAAAAAACGGTCGCTCAGGATATGTGATAGGCAAGGATGACGGAGAGATCCTGCATGAAAAGCATTATCAGCTAAAAAACAATGGGGAAAAGACTGCCACGCACAATGCAGAAAAACAAAAGACCGCCTAAATTGGCGGTCCTTGGCTTTATTATCTAATTTAAAGCTTCGGCTTTATCAGCTCGCGTAAATGGCTCAGGTTCTCAATTGCCTGATATAAGGTTTCATCGCGCTTTGCAAAATGGAAACGTATATAGCGTTGCTCATTTTCCTTGAAGAAGGATGATCCTGGGACTGCTCCCACTTTGACCTTCTGAGCCAGATCCATACAAAAATCCATATCTGAATCATAGTTAAACTCAGATATATCAACCATGACAAAATAAGTACCCTGTGGCTTGAAATATGACAGGCCGGCATCATCAAGTCCCTTTAAAAAGATTTCCCTATGATGGGTATAGCTCTGTTTAAGCTCAGCATAATAGGAAGGCGGCAGGGTTAAACCTGCAACCACAGCCTCCTGCAAGGGAGCTGCTGCACCAATAGTTAGGAAGTCATGTACCTTTCGAGCAGCCTCGATTACATGAGCTGGAGCAAAAATATAACCAATACGCCAGCCGGTTATAGAGTAGGTTTTAGATAAAGAGTTACACATTACGGTACGCTCACGCATACCTGGTAATGATGCAAAATAAGTGTGCTGATAAGGTTCATAGACTATATGCTCATATACCTCATCGGTTATTACAAAAGCATCATACTTTTCTACAATACGAGCAATCTCTAAAAGCTCCTCGCGGGAGAACACTCGGCCTGATGGATTAGAGGGGTTACACAAGATCAAAGCTCTTGCACCATCAATAAAGGCCTGTTCTAATTCCTTTGAATCAAAGGTAAAATCAGGAGCATGCAGAGGTACGTATATAGGCTTTGCATCACACAAAATGGCATCAGCACCATAATTCTCATAAAAAGGAGAGAATACTGCGATCTTCTCCCCGGCGTTGATTGTGGACATCACCGCACACATCATAGCCTCGGTGCCGCCACAGGTGATAACAAGCTCAGAATCTGGATTTACATCAAGACCGCTGTCTCGTTTAATCTTGGATGCCAGTGCCTCACGGGTATTTTGTGCACCCCAAGTGGTTGCATACTGATGAGGGCCTGTTAGTGCTACCTCCGCCAAACGCTTTGTAATCACCTCAGGAGGATCAAAATCAGGAAAGCCCTGTGAAAGATTTACGGCGCCGAATTTATTGCAAACACGGGTCATACGGCGAATAACCGAATCGGTAAAGGTTCCGGTTCTACGGCTAGTTGTAATCATTTTTATAAATTATCCTTATTCCTAAAGGGCGTAACCATCGTGAGGATTAAAAAGATTATAGGTATCAAAAGCCTGCTTTACAGCAATCTGAAGCTTACGCTCTAGAGGATTTACCTGCTCAAGATAATACTTGCGCTTTCCCTTACCTACACCATGTTCACCAGACAAGCGACCGCCCAAAGCATAAACCAAGGTATAAATGCTATCAAGCGTTCTATCCAAAAGTGCAGGCCAGCTTTCATCGCTGATATCATCCTTGATCACGCACAGATGGACATTTCCATCTCCGGCATGACCAAAGGCCACAATACGTACCTGCTCCTGCTTTGAAATGCTGTCTACCCCTTTTACGAAATCTGCAATCTTATCCAAAGGAACGACAGAATCAACAGGCTCCCATATACCTGAGGCATTAACTGATCGTGCTAATGCACCACGTATCTCCCACACATTCTTTTCAACTTCAGGATCGTCCAAAGTTACCACTTCAAAGCATCCATTGGCACCTGCCACCTGCTTTAATCGCTCCATGCGCTCAAGAACACTTTTCTTATCACCATCCAATGTGACAATAAGGTAGGCAACAGCAGAAGGTACTGGAAACTCCTTCCCTATGTATTTTTCACCTAGGGCAATAACCTTTTTCTCCTGAAATTCTATGGCAGTAGGATCAAGATTAGCGGCAATAATGGAATTTACACAGGTAATGCCCTCATGCAATGATTTAAAGGCTAAAATGGCACTTAAATTGAATTCAGGCAGAGGCACAAGCTTTAGCGTGATCTTAGTTATAACGCCCAAAGTGCCCTCAGATCCGATCACAGTTTCCTTTAAATTAAGACCTGCCGTATTTTTACGCACTGTTGCGCCCAGCTGCAACACTTCACCTTCAGGAGTAACTAGCTCTAATGAAAGCACATAATCACGAGTGACGCCGTACTTGACAGCTCTCATACCACCAGCATTAGTTGCAACATTACCACCTATAGTTCCAAGCTTCTCGGCAGGATCTGGCGGATAAAGATAACCACGAGCCTCAACATAGGAAATCAAATCCTTTAACACCACTCCTGGCTCAACCGTAATAGACATGGTGCTCTCATCAAAGGATAAGATACGATTTAATCCGCTTACATCTAAAACTAGTCCGCCATCAGGTACGGTTGCTCCAACAAGATTGGTTCCACCTGAGCGCACTACCGTAGGAATACGGTATTTATAGGCAAGCTTCACTGCTTTAATAATATCGTCCCTATCCTTTGCTTTTAAATAAACATCGGCACGTCCTTTCAGAGTGCCGACAAAATCAGATAGCAATTTAGCAGGGATCTCATCACCAAAAATTAGCAGGCCATGTACCTGTGACTTTAACTCTTCAATAAAATCTGACATTTTCAATCCTTAATTGCGGTCGCTAGGACCGCAAAATACTAATGAGTAAGCTTCCTTGCAACAAAATCGCCAATATACTGTGACAGCTGCACGATAAGTACCAAAATGACAATCGTAAATAGCATGACACCTGTTTCATAACGGTAATAGCCATATTGAACAGCTAAGTTACCGATACCACCGCCACCTACCATACCGGCCATTGCAGATGCACCAATTAAAGCAATAAATACCACAGTGATACCACGGGCAATTGCAGGAGCTGATTCAACCAACAAAACCTTGCGAATAATAAGCTTGGAACTTGCGCCGGTTGCCAGAGCAGCTTCAATCACACCAGGATCTACCTCCTGCAATGCACCTTCAATCAAACGGGCTAAAAATACCGTTGCCCAGATAGTCATAGGCACCGATGCAGCAATAGGACCGATTTTTGAGCCTACCAGTAAAAAGGTAAAAGGCAAGGTAAATACCACTAGGATAATAAAAGGTACCGAGCGCACGATATTTACAAAATTCGATGAAATCGCATTTAATACTCTGTTCTTAAAAAAAGCAGGATTCTGGGTCAGATAAAGCACGAAACCTAACAGGATCCCCAAGATAGAACTGAGCACAAAGGAAATCCCCATCATTACACAGGTTTCATATATAGCCTTTCCAAGCTCATTGTGCAAAATTCTCAGAGTTTCAGATATAACCTCACCCATTATCTGCCCCCGTTATATTCAGTAATGTAGGCACGTTCACTGATATATTCCAAAGCCAATTTTCTATTTTGAGCATTGTTGCTGTGAAGGCTTACGAGCAATACTCCTAATGGTTTGCCTTGGATATAATCAATCTTGCCTGCAATAATTGAAAGATCTACATCAAAGCGTTTTGAGACCTCTGCAATTACGGCCTCATATGCCCTGTCCTCTTTATAGGTAATGTAAAACAACTCTTTTTCACGCTCTAATACTTCATCAGGAAGTTCATACTCATTAGAGCGGGATACCAGATCCTTTGAAGCCTTAGCCTGTGGATGAGCAAAGATATCATAGGCAGACGCAACCTCAACTATCTTGCCCTGATTCATTACGGCAATTCTGTCAAAAAGCGAGCGGGCAACTTCCATCTGATGGGTAATAAATAAAACCGTCAGTGGATATACATTTTTAATCCTGCGTAGAGCATCAACTACCTCGCGGGTATTATCCGGATCTAATGCAGATGTAGCCTCATCACAAAGTAGGATCTCAGGTGAATTGACCAACGCTCTTGCAATAGCTACGCGTTGCTTCTGACCGCCAGAGAGATCGTTTGGATACAAGGAAGCTTTATCAGACAGACCTACAAGCTCTAAAAGCTCCTGAACACGAGGTGCGATCTGCTGCTTTGGAGTATTTGATGCCTCAAGGGCAAAAGCCACGTTATCAAAGACAGTAGCATTCTTTATAAGATTAAAGTGCTGAAAGATCATTCCTATCTTCAAACGAAGATTAGATAAATCCTTTCCATTAAGATCGGTAATATCTGTCCCATCTACATACACCCTTCCGCTTGTAGGACGCTGTAATAGATTGACAGTACGCACTAAGGTCGATTTACCTGCACCAGATGCACCGACAATACCGAAAAATTCTCCCTTTTGAATCTCAAGTGAAGCCTCATCCACAGCGGTGAATGATTCACCGCCGCGGGAAAAGCGTACCGAGACCTTATCAAAACAAATGATCCCGGTCATTTTTATTCATTCCACCATTGAGGACGGGAGAATGAATCATAATAATGATCAGCCTCAAGCTCCTTTTTAAATTCAGGAGACTTAACTACATCCAAGAACAACTTACCGACAGTGTCCTTATCATCAATACGGACTGCAATAACATTTTTAATGTTTTCAATAACATTCTCAACTGCCAAGGCCTTGGAATAATCAAGCTTAGCTGCAACAGCGTAATTGCCAGGAACAAAGCCTGCATCTAAAGAATCCAGAGTACGGGAAATCTGAGCTGCCTCAATAGGAATAAACTCAAGGTGCTTAGGATTGTCAGCAATATCCGCAATAGCAGCTTTTTGTTCATCTCTTTCTGCAGATAAAGTAATTAAGCCATTTTCCTTAGCAATACGTAATGCACGTGCAAGATTTACGGCATCAACAGGAATACCAATACGGGCGCCATCAGGAAGCTCATCTAAAGTTTTATACTTATCAGAAAAGACACCCAAGCCTAAGGTCGGAACATTAATAACAGATGTCAGCTTCAAGCCCTGATTCTTGACAATTGCATCAAGATAGGTCTGATGCTGCATTAAATTAACATCAATATTGCCTGCATCTAGCGCAGCATCAGGCTGAACGTAATCAATAAAATCTACATACTCAAGAGTATAACCCTGAGCCTTGAGCTTAGGTTCAATAAAGGATTCAATCATTCCACGATAAGGGCCTGGGCATGTGCCGACCTTAATAGTAGAAGGAACATCTGCTGCAGATGCAGAAAAAGACAAAGCTGATAAAGACAAAGCTAATGCCGAAACAGTAAGGGTAAATAAAGATTTCATAAAAAACTCCAAAAAAATTCTGATGTAAAAAAAAGCAATGTCAAACAATAAACAAACTTAAAAGCTATGCCCTAAGGCATTCGTTGCTCTAAGAGCAAATTCACATATGCCCCTATATACATAAACAATTTTGAATAAATCATAATTTTCTATTTCTATCAACTTAATATGCAAAAAAGCTATTGCTTGTTGCGATAAGCACATAATGCCAAGTTTTTTTAATATGTCAATATAATTTTTTCTAAAGTTGTAAATAACAGATATAGTTTAACTTAATATCTAATTATATTTTTTTCTTAATATTCAATATGTTATATATAATATTCAATAATAAAATAGACACATTGCAACTATAGAAAAAATTTATTTTGTATATCCAAAGATAAAGAAAAGCGCTGACATAGATCAGGAGTCAAATGAGCAGAACAATAAATTTTTTAAAACAATTGTCTAAGATAGGATATCAACACCACCCTAATTTATCATGAGAGTAGGGCAGTGGATATCAGGGAAAAAATAAGAAAAACACAGTGTGCGACTGAAGAAATATGCTCCACACAAAAAAAAAGACTCAATGCATAACAAAACATTTTTGTTCCTCAAACCAAGGCTCTGCCAAGGAAAGATACTGCCGATGATGTTCAAACAACTTCTTAATAAAACACCTGCAATACCTTTTCTTTCACAATATGCAGTGCTACTGCAATTCAAAAGAGAAGACATGTCCCTTATCATTCTTGCTATTGTCCAATGATCTTAAGTACATCTTTGGCTAGCAGTAATTGCGTTAATCGCATGCGATCATGTAAAGTGGTTCCAAGCTCTAGCAGATGATCGCCCCTCCAAATAATAAAATCCGCTCCCCTTAAACATACTCACTCATAGATAAGACTGTCTTTCGAAATGGACAGTGATAAAAAATGTCCCAAAAATAGTCGTCGAAAACACAAAAACGTCACAGCAATCTAAGAGTGACTTTTTATAAATACAAGACTAGATAGAACAAGAAAAAAATCCAAAGGATAGGATCACCAGCATTTAGTGCTTATAAAAATATAAGAGCTCATTGTTATCTGAAATTATCAGAAGTTATCAGAAGTTATTGATATGCGATGACAAGTATATGGTTACACGAAAAATAAGTCCCGCAAAATCCGTGAAAAAAAAGAGGAAATTTAATCAAATTAGATTAAACCTGACACTAAATAAAA
>CAVJLP010000100.1:0-8077 GCA_963650525.1 Firmicutes bacterium CAG:534 | reverse complement strand
CGCTTTGCTAAGCTTAATAATGATGAAGCAAAGGTTGCGTATTTTCCTAGGTTAGATGAAGTTAATGCTATCAGTAACAAATACGTTCAAAACTGTATGCAAAAGTATCCTGAATGGAAAAAACAGGATCATCCGTGTTCAATAGATCTTGATCATAATAAGAAGATTGCAATTTTTGGAGATAGCCACGCTCTTCATCTTCGTAATGGCATTCAGAATTTGCTTTTAGAGAGCAGAGCCGATTTTGGTTTAGATGAATATTCTATACGAGGATTAATCCCTTTATTTGATTTATACTCTGATCATAGTAAGGATTCGCCTGATGGAAAGATGCCTTATGAAGGATCTTTTTTACTAAAAAAGGCTATAGAAGATGCAACTAATGATCCTGCTGTGAAAATTATCCTTCTTGCACATAGACCTTATTGCTCTCAACGCTTTTTGGCTGATAAACTTAACCCCAATGAAACTAACCATGCAGTAATTTTTTCAAATGGGATCAAGAGAACTTTAGATTTCATTTCAGATCATTCTGATAAGAAAGTGCTCTTTGTATTAGACGATCCTCAGCTTCCATTCGATCCTGCTACCTGCGTTGGTCGTCCGTTAGATTTAGACTTTAGCGGTAATGGCAAATGCAAATTCGAAAGAGCTAAAAGCGAACCTTTGGGGCATTTTGATGAATACAATCGTGTTGTTAAGGATATGGTGAAGAACTACAAGAATGCTGACTATATCGATCTGCATGATGTCATGTGCGATGACAAGTACTGTTATCTAAGTGATCAGGGGATAACCCTGTACCGTGACGACAATCATTTCAATGACTACGGCTCAAAATTTATTGCGCCCTTTATTATGAATAAGGTGAATGAGATGTTGTCATCAAAATAATGCGCGGTATTGGTTGAACGTTCTTTTGGTCACATCCTTGATTTTCATGCTTATGTGTGAAATATTAGGGATGTGCTTTTTGTTTGCATACTTAAATTGTGCTTTAAGCTTTCACTAAAGTGTTTTGCTTTAGAGAAAGCTTCGAATGAGGTTTTAAATGGGCGAGAATTTTGATTGTGATGAAGTTTATACTTATCCTCTAAATTCGCTTCCTTTGGGGGAGAGCCTTTTCCATGCTCTTAGAGCAGATGAGCAGATCTATGTGGATAAGACAGAGCTTATTTTTAAGCTCTTAACTCAAAGCAAAAAGAATTATCTCTTTCTCTCAAGGCCTCGTCGTTTTGGAAAGTCCTTGCTAGTATCAACACTCTATTCTCTTTTTTCACATGGACTTGAAGACTTTAAAGGGCTAGCAATTGAAAAACTCTGGCATGAAGGAACCTATCCTGTAATTCATCTTGATTTTTCAAGTTGTATAAATTTTGAAACTATTGATGATTTTAGAGAGCTCTTTTTACGAACCTTAAAAGATGCAGTTGAGGCCGCCGGTATTGATTTTCCTAAGAGGGATGATGACGATCCTGATCTTATAGCCGCTCGTTTTAAAAGATTTTTTATGAGAGGGCTCTCATCAAAGATAGTTCTGCTTGTTGATGAGTACGATACCCCATTAAATCACTGTCTGCATAAGAACTCATTATTTAAGCAGGTTTCATCTGAACTAAATTCTTTTTATGCAGTAGTAAAGCAGTATTCAGGCGTCTTTCGTTGTATTTTTATCACAGGGATCTGCAAATATAAAAATTTGGGCCTTTTTTCTGGTACTAATTTTATAAAGGATATAAGTCTGTACTCAAAATACGCAAATCTCCTTGGCTATACTGAGGATGAGATCAAGCAATATTTTGCAGGATACATACAAAGAGCTGCGCATTACCTAGGATTAAGTTTTGATGAGTGTATGCATGAGCTTACACGTCATTATGATGGCTATTGCTTTGATGAAAATGCCACGATACGAGTACATAACCCATGGTCTGTATTAAGTTTTATGGATGAGCCCGAGCGTGGCTTTAGAAACTATTGGTATGATTCTGCAGGCCGTCCTTCAGTGCTTGAAAATTATCTTAAATGTCATGCCCTACGTGATCCTAGAGAATACGGTCAGGATCAATTTATTTCATCTGATAATCTTGATTCAAGTCAGGATGTTTTAACTTTAAATGATTTAACTTTACTCATGCAGGCAGGCTACCTCACCATAAAGGATGTTGATCCTAATGGTAGTCTATTTACTTTGAATTATCCAAACCTTGAGGTTGCTCAGTCAATGAGTAAGCTTTATGTTGAAAATTTATTTGGCAGTAGTGTCGAGAGTGTGGTAGGAGCTTCGTCTTTGGCGGTATTTTTAAAGTATTCGATACCAGAGATTGTGCTAAAACTTAATCTTGCCTTTACAAGGCTTAATTACCGATCGTTCCCCATTTCCAATGAATATGCGCTACAGCGAGATATTCAGCTTTATCTAGCAGGTGGCGGGGTTGCTGTTGATGTTGAAAAACACAATGCTTATGGGCGAAGCGATCTCGAGTTTAAGGTAGGCAAGAGATATTTTGTACTTGAGCTTAAGCTATGCAGGGAAAATCAAGAACCAGAGATTAAACTTAAAGAGGCTATCTCTCAAATAAAAGACCGACATTATGGTGCGGGAGTGGATTTAAAAGAAGATCCGCTTGAGCTTATTTGTCTTGCCTTGGTATTTTCAGAGAAAAGTAGGCAGTTTGTTGAGTTTGAGCAGGTGAGAGTAGCAGGATATTGTTAAAAGTAATAAAAAGCCGAAGATCTCAACGAAATCCTCGGCCTTATTAATTGAGGTGTTTAATCTTATTAAAGCTTAATAAAGTTTTACACCTATGTCTCAGTCTAAAGCTGAAAATAGCGCAGATTAGTAAAGTCTGCTGTGACGAGCATTCTCACGTGCTACTTTCTTAGCGTGACGCTTAGCTGCTGATGCTTTAGCGCGCTTACGAATAGTAGTAGGCTTCTCGTAAAACTCGCGGGCTCTGACGTCGGCTAAAATACCGGCTTTTTCACAGGAACGCTTAAAACGTCTTAAAGCCACATCAAACGGCTCATTCTCACGTACTCTAATGACTGGCATGTGGAAAACCACCTTCCTTTTAAATTAAACAGATATCGCCGAGGCGACGAAAAAAATCCTATGTAGTATAACAATAAAAAGCCAAATTGTGTAGTAAAAAATTGATTTTTTAGCCAAATTTAACGAGTGTAAGGAGTCATGATTTGGATGTTTGAACTTTACAAAAAGGTTAGGCTTTAGTAATTTGAGCAATGTTTTCAGAATTGATTTTCAAATAGTTGATTGTCTATGTAGTCTTCCTCGAACTAGGAGTTCCTCTAAATGTGGAATGAGGGGATGAATGTTTCCTTAAGCTACGTTTAGGATGTCCTCCGTAAGCGTTTTGAATTTGCAATTTGATATGGTTGCGCCGGGCCAACAAATCAGTTTTTAGCAAAATATAAAGCGTGTAAAATTTGTGATCGATTTTACAATTCTGCAACAAAATTTACCTACAATTTTTAGCCTAGTGTTTTAAAAAGTATTGTTTATCAGATATATGGTAATTGTCAGTCAAGTCAAAAGCCAAATGTCACCAAAAAATTAACATGGTAGTTTCTATAGATCTGTGATAATCTGCCTCAAGAATTTTAAGCAACTGTTTGCCTAAAGCTCTTTTATTGATCTGCTTGATAAAGAGGAATTGGGATGCAAATACTAGGTATCGAAAGCTCTTGTGATGAGACTGGAGTTGCGGTATACGATGATGAGCGTGGTCTATTATCTCATGTGCTTCATACCCAGATTGCCATGCATGCTGAGTATGGTGGAGTAGTTCCAGAGCTTGCAAGTCGGGATCATATCAAAAGAGTTATACCACTTGTGCGTCTTGCCTTAGATAAAGCTGGTATCACAGGTCATGATCTCTGTGCGGTGGCTTATACCTCAGGTCCTGGCCTAATTGGTGCTCTGCTTACAGGTGCCATGGGAGCCACAGCCATAGCGAAAGCTTTTAATCTTCCAACAGTACCAGTCCATCACATGGAAGGGCATCTCTTAGCGCCTATGCTTGAAGATACCAAGCCTGAATTTCCTTTCGTTGCCCTCTTAATCTCGGGGGGACATACTCTTCTTATCAAGGTTGAACGTCCTGGATCCTATAAGTTATTAGGTCAAAGCATAGATGATGCTGCAGGAGAGGCCTTTGACAAAACAGCTAAGCTTTTAGGTATCCCATATCCTGGCGGCCCTGAGCTTGAGAAGCTTTCAAAGCTGGGACATCACGGGATCTTTAATTTTCCTCGTCCCATGCTAAAAAACAAGGGTTGTGACTTTAGCTTCGCGGGATTAAAAACTGCAGTATTGAATGCCTGTATTGAGCATAAAGAAGATTTAGAAAAAGTTAAGGCAGATATCGCACTTGCCTTTACTGAGGCTGTCGCAGATACTTTAGTGCATAAATGTGAGCGTGCCTTAAAGCTTACAGGTTATAAAAGATTAGTTGTTGCCGGTGGTGTGAGTGCCAATTCTGATATTAGAGAGTCGTTAAATTCCCTGATGGTTAAGATGCATGGAGACGTGTTCTTTGCAAGACGGGAGTTTTGTACGGATAACGGTGCCATGATTGCATATGCTGGTATGCAACGGTTTAAGGCCGGGCAGACAGGGGATTACGATGTTGAGGTTTTCCCAAGATGCCCGCTAACAGCTCTACATCCTTTGGTTGATTAACACTTAAGAGAGGATTTCAAGATGGATTTAATAAACATCAATGAGTTAGTAGTTGATTGTATTATTGGTATAAATCCATCGGAACGAACGAGAACACAGCAACTTATCATTTCGGCAAAGCTTGGAGTCGATTTGAGTTACTGTGCCCGCACCAAAAATCTTCACGATACGGTAAATTACGCTGATGTCTGCGAGGAACTTAAGGCTTTGGCGATAAATATGAAAGCCGAGCTTTTAGAGGTGCTGGCAGATAAAATGTGCAACCTTATTTTTTATAAGCATCAGAAGGTTCGCTCTGTTCAGTTAACTCTTTTAAAGCCAGAAGCTGTTTTGGATGCTCAAAGTGTAGGGATCAGTATTGAGCGTACTCGCTCGTATTATATTGAGGATCGTCTTGCCTATGCTGAAGTTTCCGGAAAGCCTCAGGCATGTGTTGCTGTTCCAGATCCTGACATTTTGAGATTTTCCCTATTTCGCACCTGCTATAAGAAGTTCAATCGGCAGTGGCGAGAGGATTTGAGTAAAAACGGAAGTTTCAGACGTAATTGATACATAAGTTGGCAGGTGAACATATCAAACAGTTGAATCAGTAGGGAGTAGTGTTTGTTTCATGCTACTTAGCGTGCTACTTTCCCCCTAAAAATTTTCATGTAAGGTTAGCTAGAACGCAATAAACGATCGTAAAATATCAATTCGTGAGTTTTAAAAGCAAGTGTAGTTTAATTTGTTTATTATGATTTGGCCCTTAGTGCATAAGTCATCAATAAGGGTACGTGACTTTTGAGCGTATTGATGTGATGCTGAAGTAAGTAAATAATTTATTTTTTTCTTCACATCTTAGTACTACAGGCTATCTAAGAAATGCTTTTCAAAGGGTAAGGTTTTCTTTGATTTTTTCTTATTGTAGCTTTTAAAACAGAGAATTTACATGAAGCACGTACAGTATATATAAGGTGCAACATCGTGCTTTTATTTGCAGTAGCACCTAAAAGAAGGAAGATATGGCAGTCAGAGTTTACCTTGGTGTCGGATCAAACTTAAACCGTGAAAAGGCCCTGAAGTTTGCAGTAAAGGAATGCGAAAAGTTCTTTTCAAGTTATAAAGTGTCTTCCGTGTGGGCCTCAAACCCAGTACGTGTTGCAGAGCCTGAATATTACAATATGGTAGTAGGTGGAGATACCGATCTTACATTGGATGATCTCTTTAATAAGGTAGTAGCCATTGAAGATGCTGCAGGTAAAGAGCCAATGATGTATCAGGGAACTAATTTTGGTTTAAAGAGGATTCTTGATATTGATATCTTAGTATATGGGGATACTGTAACCCAAAGCCCGTGCAAACTACCACGTCACGATATTTCTGATTATCCTTTCGTCTTATGTCCTTTATGCGAGCTTGAGCCGGAGCTTGTGCATCCATTACTTAAGATCAAGGTTGGGGATATTTGGAAGGAAATGGAGCCTCGTCTTCCTGAGCGTATGAAAATACGTCATGCTGAAGTTAAGCTATAATGCAGAATTGCCTTTGCATAAACTAATTATTTATGCAAAGGTATAAGACCACACAATCTGCAGAAATAATCATGGGTGAGATGATAACTTTAGAAAATGCGATAAATATCGAATTTTAGTCCCAAGTTGCTATTGCAATAACTTGGGATTTTTTATATAATGTAGACTAAGTATTTATATAAGGCTACATTTATGTATATATCCTACCAACCAGGTGCCAATGGCATCGTTTATGCGGCATTAGTTTCCTCTGTCAGAAAAAACGGGAAGGTCACCCGTGGTGACGATACTGTGTACCTAGGTAGAGTATTAGATAAGGAGCGCCTTATATTCAGAAATCGAGTTGATGGAGTTTTTGCTCTTGATCCTGAGAGCTTTAAAAAAATAGCAGCTCCTGCTGATTTCGTACCTAAGACTCCACGTAAAAATGCAAGACAGAGTGAACGCTATCTAGATTTTGGCGATGTATTCTTCTTAAAGTCATTTATGGAAGAAAACGGCATAGAGAAGCTTGTCGATGCTATTGGATATGGCAACAAGGATTCTGTCTTCGCCTTGTTGTGCTACTACATGCTAACCCGCTCAACCAACTGTCATTGCAACACGTGGTGGCAGGGTAATATTGCTTGTGGTTATTATGCAAAAGCCAATCTAATCTCTCAAAGGATCAGTGATTTACTTGAAACTATAGGTAAAGAAGCGACAATACAGCGTTTCTTCAAAGAATATATCCCATTTATCAGAAAGCTATCAGATGCAGTGCGTAAGCAGAGAGGCTCTAAAGATGATCACAATCCAGATCTTAACAAGGTCGAGCAAGGTGATTGTATTCTCATAGATAGTACCGGTCTTCCTAACTGCATTCGCTTCCCTCTTACCGCTGTCAGTAATCACAACGGAAAAATTAGCAATGAGGTACGTCTTATATACGTAGTGCAACAGGGTACTGGTTTACCTATCTATATGAGGTATGTTCCTGGCAATGTAATTGATGCCAGTACCTTGGTTACTACCATGCGCGAGCTTAAGGCCCAAAAGGTTGATACTAAATTTGCAATCTTAGATGCAGGCTATGTTACCGAAGCCAATCTTAAGGAGCTTATTGAAGCTAAGGTATCATTCCTATCCCGTTTACCTGACAATAGATCTTTATTCAAGGAATTGGTAAAAGGATATGGTGATGAGCTTGCCAATGACGATAATCTTGTTCGTTATGGTGAGCGTTTGGTTTACCTAAAACGATTTGAACGTGAAATTATTCCAGGGCATAAGGGGTATGTTTATCTTGGCTTAGATTTAGCTGAGCGTAGTATGCTCCAAAAACAAATAGCACGCCATGCTAATGCAGACAACCTCTCTATTGCCGAGGTTAAAAAGCAGATGAAGCATAAAGGCATATTCTGTCTTGTATGCTCTAGACCTATTGCAGTTGATAACATCTTACCGCTTTATTACACCCGCCAAGATGTTGAGCAGGTATTTGATATCAGTAAAAACTATGCCTCTATGTTACCGCTGTGCGTTGAAAGTGAAGAGACATTCCGCGGGCACCTATTAATGACCTTCTTTGCTACCGTTGTACAACGTCTCATTCAGCTTAAGGCACATACTCATCAATGGTCGTTAGATGATTTGTTTACAATCTTGCGAAATCATAAATGTAAGGCATTCACTGACGTTATAATTCCTCAGGAGGCTACCAAGAAGCAAAATGAAATTTATAAAGCCTTCGGGATCAAAGTTCCCAAAACTATAACCGCCACCATTAGTCCTGTTGTAGACTAAAGATCGGGGCGGGAACTAAAGATAATTTTGCGCAAGTTCTGAAATTACGTTGGCTAGTTGGCCATAAGCATTTTTA
>CAVJLP010000099.1:0-8156 GCA_963650525.1 Firmicutes bacterium CAG:534 | reverse complement strand
GCCCACACCTGATCCTAAGGAGACCACAGATCCCACTCCTACCCCTGAACCAACACCTGATCCTGAGGTAATACCTGATAAAGAGAGCACCACTGACAGCTCTCCTAAGGTTGATAATGAAAGTACTAAAGCTAGCTCATCCTTAATTGATATTAAGGATGCTCAGGATGCCAAACATACTGCAGCAAACAAAGCTAGTAACCCTCCTAGTGAGCTGCTGCTTAAAGCGCCGCGCTTAAGTCAGGAAACATTAAATGAAACCGATAGCATAGTAGACAGGATCCTCGCTGCGCTGATGACACCTTTTAGTCAAAAATGCGATCCACAGGATCCAAAGTGCAATATAAAGCGTAACTCATAAATAGTCACTGCTAAAATCAAATGCCGCTTTGATGGTACTGTCCTGAAGTCTGCGGCATTTTTGAGCTATCGTTATGCTTGTCAAAGTAATATTTCTTATTGTCAAACACACCTTCATCGGCCGTTGATAGACCACCTTCGTTATAGACACTGCCACGATTTACACAGCGGGCTGCTCCTGCTATCTCAAAAAGTCCAGTTTCAAAGATCTTAAAGCCATTGCGATTTTCAAAGGTGGCATGCTCCTGCATACTAAAAAGCCCCTTGAGCGTTACCACATGCTGATTTGAAAGCGAGGCTCCGCCATGCATAGCAACACTCCCACCATGGGCAATATCCACTATTCCATAATTTACAAAGGATGCTGTATCTAGAAAATTAACCTCTCCTTCAAGACAGATATTGCGGCGATTTGACAGCTGCGTGCTACCACCAAGCTCGAGTGCTCCGCCCTTTTTAAGATTAAAACGCCCTAAATTTGCTATCACCGCATTTTTAGAACTCATAATCCTAGTCCCACTGCTCAAATCAAGGCTCCCCTTATTCTCAAGCGCTCCGCCCTTCATCACAATCAAGGCATTATCTGCAACTGTATTGCTAGATAGCTCAAGCTTGGAGTTATCCGTAAGCGAGATCATAGATTGAGGATATAAATGCAAGGAAGCGATGGATTTAAAGGTTGCAGACTTTTGCATGACAATACTTGCATCCTCCTTTACATGCACCTCTCCTTGATTTACAAGTGAGCTCATAAGCTCTAAATTCAAGCAGCTCTTCTTTTCAAGACTTAAGATCCCGCGCACCGTTAAGATCCCACCACGCCTGATGCTAAGACTTGAGTTTTCTGAAAGCACGGCCCGAGTGCCACTTTTTATAAAAAGAGATCCAGATATTAAAAGATTTGGCGGAAGCACCGCATCATTTTGTAGCTCATAGCATTTGCCCCGTTCAATATTCAAAGGAAGCTTGGCAATATCATCTATGGCGCTACAACGCCCGGACTGTGCTTGGGATAATTGCGGTAGTAGCAAAATTGCCAGTAGCGCTGTTTTAAATAAAGTTAACGCTTTCACTTTCCAATCCTTAAGCTAGAACCTGCCTTCACACCCAGGACCACTTAGCCTGCTAAAGCCATCGGCTCTGCGCTCCACCACAATCTTGCTGCTTATACTGTCTCTTAACTGCTCAATATGCGAGATGATGCCTATAAGTCCGCTATGTCTGCTGTTTAGCTGTACCAGGGCATTTAATGCAGTATCTAAGGACTTAGGATCAAGCGTTCCAAAGCCTTCATCTAAGAAAAGCGTTTCGATGCTGTGTCTGCCATGAGCCATATGCGAAATAGCCAAGGCAAGAGCGAGGCTTATGATAAAGCTCTCACCACCTGACAGATTCTCAACCCCGCGCGAGTGTCCATCATGCCAGGTATCTATTACATTAAAATGCAAGGGCTCCTTAGGATCAGAGCTTTGCGTAAGGATATAGCGATCATTAAAGATCCTAAGCTCGTTATTGGCCTCGGCAATCAGAGCTTTTAAGGTAAGCTCTTGGGCAAACATCTTAAACTTGTCACCACTTGCAGATCCCACCATCTCATTTAAAGCACGCCAGCGACTACAGCACTTATCCTGTAGCTCTCTTTGCTCAAGCTTGGCATTTTTTAGCGCACGACGCTTATCATCATCAAATAGTCTTTGGGTGAGCGATCCGTTTTTCTTTAAAAGATCCTTATGCTCATTTTCTTTTTGTGAAAGGGCAAGGGACAGCTCATCGTAATTAAGATCTGAGGGAACTTTTGTCAAAAGCTCAGAGAGCAGTTTTGCATTCTGCGCAAGTAAGGTATTAAGTGAGCTACGCTTATTATCAAGCATCTTGGCTTTTTCAGTTAAAAGCTTGTAGGCACTCTCCTCCATAAGATGGAGTTTGAACTCATTTTCATCTGCAAGATTAAGCTTTAAAAGTTCCTCTTTAAAAGAAAGCTCCTTGCTATCAAGCTCTGTTTGCTGTCTTTCAATAGAGACTTGGTTTTCCTCAATTGCAGATTTGATGGCTGTAAGATTGTTTTGACTTAAATTTAGCGCCTTTAAAGCCTTTTCATGTGCTGATCTTGCACTCTCCACCAAAGCCTTTAATGACTTTTCATAATCACTAGCACTCTTAACTCCAATAAGTGCAAAAAGCATCTCCTGCTCGGTCTGTTGCCTAAGCTCTAGTGCCTTAAACTCATCATCTAGGCTCTCTAGCTCTTGTTGTTTTATCCCCTGATCCTCATTAAGCTTTGAAAGCTCCGTATCAAGGCGTGAGATTTCATCCTTTACTTTGCCCTCATCCTCTGATAAATCCTTAAAGCTCTTACAAAGAGCATCAAGCCTTGATAAAACCTCATCAGGCTCATCCTCAAGCGCTTCCTCTGTTACAAAGTCATATAACTTAAGAGAAGAGGATAATTGCCCCTTTAGGCCCAGATAGTCATTTTGGGCAGAATTTAATTCATGCTGCGTGCTCTTTGCCATAGCATCAGCATTTTGCGCTTCAAGCTCTAGCTTTGACAAAGTAAGATTTTCGGATGCAATGGTGCCATCTAACACCTGTTTTTTTTCTGCAAGCGAGTCTAGTGAAGCCTTATGCTCCTTAATTAAGCTTTGTGTTTTAAGATGTGCTGTATTTTTATTTTTGGTGTAAGAGGCAAGATCTTGTAAAGCCTCAGACAAAGCCACAGCCTTTTTTGCATCAGGCTCAGAGTGCAAAAACTCTGCATTAAATGAAAACTCTTTATCCTTATTCGCTAATACAGACAGCTTATCTTGCACCTGACAGAGGGCATTTTTAAGACGCGATAGCGCCTCCTGCACTCTGTTATCAGCACTTTTAGCATTAACAACACAGCCATCAAGCTTTCCTTGTGCCGCGGAGAACTTTTCTCTTTTTTTGCTAAGCGCACGCTGTGCATCTAAAAAGGCCTTTGCGGTATTTTCTGCCTTAGCCTTGTACTCGGCCTCTGTTTTTTCAAACACCGGATCTGATGGCAAATTAGGATGCACTCTTGAGCCACAGCAAGGACAGGGCTCATCAGGCTTTAATTTTCTGCTTAAATAAAAGGCCTTTTGCAGATCATAGAGGCTATCTAGGGCAATCTTCGCATTATTTGCCTTTGCATTAAGATCTTTTAAATTATCTTCATCTGCTAAAAGCTCCTGCTCAAGCTTTGCCTGCTTCTGCTTGCTTTTTTCAAGATCTTTTACTAATTTGTCATACTCTGTAAAAGCACTATCAAGTGAGGTTGCATCATTGACACAATGGCTACACTCAGAGATTAAGTCATTCTCTGCACTTATAATATTGAGAAGATCCTCCTCTGATAAAGAGCCCTTAACACTATCTAGCTTAAGCTTGGCATCTTGCCAAAGCTCATCTAATTTAAGCCTTTCATCCTCACTTTTTTGATGAGTCTTTTTAGCTTTTCCAACCTTGCCTTGGGCACTCTTTAAAGTCTTGTTTGCCTTATCAAAAGCATCTTTACGCTCAAAAAGCTGCTCTTTTTTCTGCTTAAGCTCGGAAAACATATGCTCTATAGCAGAAAAATTGCTATTTAGCCCCGGCGCATCTGGAATTGAGGCGATGCTTTTTAAAATATCCTCGTGCCTATCATTCTTCTCTTTTAAAAGTTTTGCGCTTTTATTAGTCTTCTTTTTTAAAGTTGCAAAATCTGCCTTGGATTTTTTCAAATGTGTAAGCTGCTGTGAAAGACTCTCCTTAAGCGCTGATAGCTTGCTTTCATGGGAGCGAGCCTTTTCAATTACGGGAGCTGCATTATGCTCACTTGCTATGGCCTCATTTAAACTAATAGATAGTTGTTGCTCTTGCTTTTTATCCTGCGCGATTGCATCTTGTGCCTTAGGCAATTGAGATGATTGCAAAAGTTCAAGCTTGCTCTTAAGCGAGGATAAGTTTTCCCTGCTGTGAGTTAACACCTTATACTGCGCAAGTAGCGGGCTTAGCTTTTGCTGTAGCGACAGCTCCTCTAACGCAGGGGCAAAGTCCTGCTCCTCATTTTTTAACTGCTCATCAGCACTTTTTAATGACGACGCCTCAAGCTGAGCCTTTTTAAGTGCCGTAACATCCTGCATGAGTACCTGTTCATGCTTAATCTCATCCTCTAAAGTCTTTTCCCTATCAAGGCCTGCCTTTAACTCCAGCTGTGATTGCAGACGCTCCTCATTTCCTAAAATCTGCATGGAGCTTAGCTCTGCATCCATTAACCCAAGTTTTTCGCTTTCAGCCTTAGCTCGCTCAAAGACCTTTTTGGAGATATCACTGTAGATGTTAGTGCCGGTGATCTGCTCTAAAATAGCCGCTCGGTCATTATCCGAGGCCTTAAGAAAACGGGAAAAATCACCCTGCGCAAGCATCACCGATTTTGAAAACTGCTCATAGCTCATGCCGATAATATCGACAACCTTGGCAGCTAGCTCTTTGGCATTTCCTGCAAAAAGCTCCTCTGATGGGTATAAGGAGAGCTCACGCACTGGTTTATCAAGCGTTGCCGGATGTCCCTTGCGGGGATTTTTATATCTTTGGGACCATTTGCTGCGATAGCATTTACCATCTACGCTGAAGATAACCTCGGCAAAGCAATCTTTCTGTCCCTTGGTAATGGCACCGTTTTCACCTACGGTGAGAGCATTTAAACGCGGCGTACGACCAAAAAGTGCAATACATATGGCATCTAAAATAGTGGTCTTGCCAGATCCGGTGGCACCGGTGATAAGAAACAGACCGTCGCTATTTAACCCATCATCAGTGAAATCTATAGTCCAGTGTCCCTCAAGACTATTGATATTCTTAAAGCTCAGTTTCTCAATTCTCATGGTTAATTACCTGCCATCTCCTGCTCTTTTGTCTGTAGCTCCTGCATGATTTCATTTAGCATGGAGGAAAACTCTGCGCGCTGCTGCCCCTCAATACCCTGCTTATCCATACGCAAATTAAAAACATCCTGCACATGAAGCTCACTTAAGACTGGTGCCTTTTCACTAATTCCGCACTCTTTTAGCATAGTGGCACGGCGTACCTCATCTTTTACATGCAAAATTTTAAGGCTGTGATTACCAAAGCTCTTTTCATCAATATAGGACTGCAGTTTCTCCTCAAGATCGGAAATGAGCTCACTGCCCTTATAGATAACAAGACACCATGTATCCAGATATTGCTCTTTTAATGACACAAGCTTTTGCTTTATCTCATCAAGGCTCTCAGCGCTCACCTCACAGATCTTCCTAAATACCGGCACAGTGATGGTGGTAAGTTGATTTTTAGCAGCAGTATCTAGAATAACTAACTGCTTTTGTTGCTCCCTTTCACTAAAAGACATAGGCAGAGGAGAGCCGCTGTAGCGTATGTATTCATTACCGTCTATAAGCTGCGGACGGTGGATATGCCCAAGTGCGGTATAGGTAAAATCCTTTGAGAAAATATTGCTGTTTATCTCACCTAGATTTCCTATCACCAATGAGCCCTCACCATCACTCATCTCAGATCCTGATACAAAGAGATGGCCCATGCAAAGCACCGGGAGATTGCCTAACTCCTTACTCTTTAAAAAGGCTCTTTGAGCAACACTGTGATAATGCTCCTTGATACCCTCGCGTACTGCTTTATCTCTTTGTTTAAAATCCTCACCAAATACGCCGCATCTTACATCCTTATCTCTTAAAAAAGGAATGGCACACACTATAGCCTCAGGAATTTCATCCTTATTTTTAAGAGCTATCACCTCATCATCAAGATCACCACTAGCCCCACCTACTATATAAATTCCTAAGATCCCGGCAAGACTTGATGGAGCATCCAAAAGAGCGGCCGAGTCATGATTTCCACCAGTGATTACGATATTGGTACAACTTGTTTTTCGCACCAGCTTTGACAAAAAAGTGTAATAGAGCTTTTTAGCAGCATTTGAAGGCATGGTGGTATCAAAAACATCACCTGCAATCAAAATAGTATCTATCTGCAGCTCCTCTACCTTATCTAAAAGCCAGTCTAAAAATTTTTCTTGCTCATCTAAACGGGAATGGCCATAGAGGGAGGCGCCAAGGTGCAGATCGGAGGTGTGGAGAAATCTCATGCTATTGCCTGAAAAATAATGATGTCAATTGAAATACAATTTTTTAAGGAAAATCATACCATTAAACAAAAGATCTGCGTGCCAATAAAGATCACGTTTTAACTGCAAATAAAAAAAGCCAGAGCGCTTGCACGCCCCAGCTTTTTTAGAATGCAAAAGGAATTATTCTTCTGTGATCTTAACCGCAGGTCCCTTTACCACACTCTCACCATCCTTAGCCTTAACTTCAACGTTCTTGAAGCTGCCCTCAACATAACGAGCCTGTACACCAAGCTTAGAGTCAATCTTTACATTGTTAAGACGTACATCCTTGACATGGCTTTCAGGCAAACCTGAGAGTAGCACGGCGATATTAGCGTCAGTTGCAGTAAGATTATTGATGTAGGCACCCTTGATGTAAGGAGTGGTTTTTGTAACCTTAGCAGCATCTAGTGGCTCAACTAAGGTCATGCCACCTGCACCTGATTGACCTGCATAGGAGCAGGTAATAAGAATAGGAGTCTGTACCTTTTCCATCTTGATGTCGTTTACCACCAAAGGTCCGATATTGTTGCCACGATCACGGGCACTTTTAATACGGATACCGTTTTCGGTAGCATCAAAGGTCAGATTGCGTACATTAACCTCACCAATGCCGTTGGCAGTCTCAGATCCAATGGATACACCATGACCTGCGTGCATGACACTGTTTTCAATAGTGATATCAGCTGAGGCCTGCGCACCGTTCTGATCAACACCGCTCTTGACGGCAACATTGTCATCACCGGTGTAGATATCTACGTTCTTAATGGATACCTGCTGTGAGGAGACGATATCGATACCATCGGTGTTAGGTGATTCTATAGGGGCGGTTATCTTAACGCCGTCAACACCTACACGGTTGCTGTTACGCAAAACCACATTCCACATAGGAGAGTTTTGGATATTGACGCCGTAGATCATGGCACCGTCAACGTTATTTAGCTCGATAAGCCAAGGACGGGGCATACCGTTTGCAAGCTTCACATTAGGAAAGCGCTTTTCAAACTCAGCAGTATTGCCTGAACGTACAGCCTTGCGTACTGCTAAGGCATCATCCCACCAATACTTATCACCGCTACCGTCAATCGTTCCGCTACCAGTAATAACCACGTTCTCAACATTATTTCCCAAAAGGAAGGCCTCATTGGCAGCAGTTTCCTTACCGATATAGGCGGCCACGAAATCATTTTTGCTGTTGTCAGCCTTAAGAATTGCCCCCTTGGTGATATTTAAGGTCACATTGGACTTTAAGCTCAGTGGTCCTGATAACCATACACCCTCAGTAAGACGCACCTCACCGCCGCCGTTTTTCTCACACGCATCAATAGCACTTTGAATAGCAGTGGTATTTAAGGTCTTGTTATCAGGGGCACCGCCAAAATCCTGGGGATACAGGGTATCAGCAAGAGCAAGAGGGGCTGCACACAAATTGGCAAGTACCAGAGCTGTTGCAAGCTTATTTAACTTCATGATTCATCCTTTTAGTTGTGTTGATTTATGCGTTGTAATTTGCAGTACCGCGTTTAAAAAGCAGATAGTTGTAGTAATCAAAAAATGCTGCTTATACAAACAAGCGAACTTATTTAAGACTTCATGAAAATAACTGTCAAGTTTTTTAAATCTTCAATGCAAAACTTGTGAAGAATACTAC
>CAVJLP010000098.1:0-8285 GCA_963650525.1 Firmicutes bacterium CAG:534 | reverse complement strand
TTGCTATCACCTTCAAGCTGTTTTAAGTTCTTAGAGGATTTTAAGAGATCACTTACAACCGGGGTATGCGCAGATACCATCTCAAGAAGCTGGGTCAGCTTGTCTTTGGACTCAGCTGGCATTTTGCCAAGATTTTGCAGAGATCTTATAAGAGTGAACTGATAGCTGTTAAATTTGTATACTTGCGCAACACCGTTTTTGGGGTAGGTGATAACACTTTTGGGTAGATCTTTGTGATCGCCAACAATTTCGCTTACATTAGTTACCGCAGTATAGGTATTATTGCGATGCTCAATAGATAGTTGCACGATCCCCTTTTGAATCTCAAGTGGCTCCCCAGTATCGGCATCAAACACTCGGTCACAGCCTATCAGCATATAGGCAATTTCAGCTCCTCTAAGATATGCTCTGTTGCGGAAGACTTCATGTTCTACCATGTTGCTGATGATAAAATCGGTTGCATTCATACAGGAGAACTTGTTTTCCTCAAAGGCTTTGATGGTAATTTCCTTACCCTTGCTCCAGCTTTGGCCACCATTTTTTGAATGCTGCAGTTTTAAGGTTATCTCAGGATTGTGGCGGATCGCGGATTCATACTCGTTATTACTGCTTTTGCCTTTTGCATCATCTTTATCAAAATGCAGGTAGTAGGCAATACGATCTAGCTCATCTCCAGGGGCTTTCTCTTTTTCAGGAGCAAGACTTTTCTGAAAATCCATTTCATCATAGATAAGACGTTCAAGCTCTAATTCCCATGCTTCCTTGACTCTGATGTAGTTCATCAAGGGATCCATACCTAGCTTTTCTTTCAAAGGGGCATTATGAGGATTATTGGCCTCAAGTGTTGCAAAATAGATCTGGCTGAAAATGCTAGGATCAGCGCTGTTTTTCTTAACTGCCTCAAGGTAGTTGTTTGGAATAAAGGTAATATCGCTGGCAATGTGCAACGCTTTTCTTAGGCATTCAAATAAGAATATTTCAAAGGGGGTTGCTTTGGTAGAAATTCTATTTTTGTAAAGCCATGTGATGTAATTGCTATTTGGATCATAGCCTTTTGCAAGTCCACAGAATATTGAGAGAAAGCAATTTCTTGTTTCATATTGATCCTCATCGCCAGTTACTGCATCACGGGTGCGAACGGAGGCGGGACTTTTTTTATCATGATAGAGCATCAGACCATAGAGAAAGTTTTCATAGCCTCTATCAAAAAAACGTCTAGATTTGTCATCATAGCTGTAACCTTTTAAGGTTAAAAGTCCCTTGCGCATGCTTTTTACAGCTTCTGCATATTGTCCCTTCTGGAATAATATGACGCCATTTAAGATGAAGCTTTCAACAGTTGGGATATCCTGAGGGATCTCTTTAAAATACTTTTCAGGGTGTCCGTAGGAGATGAAGTTTTGGAATTTTGCCCATGCTAGGAATCTTACATAGTTTACCCTGTCTGTATTTTTGCGACCATCTAAGAGCTCAACTACCTTATTTGCAAGCTCAGGATTGGTTGGAATTTGATTGTATTCGCAAAAATAAAGGAAAAATATTTTGAAGAACTCAGGTTTTACGTGATTGAAGAATTCTTTTTTATCCCCGCATAACAGCATAGTGATGACTAAATTGCTGTATTCATCCATGAAATCAAAGATAGCATCAACGGTATCTCTTGCAGAGTGATCAAAAGATCCGGCGTTTGAGACTATAAGCTTTAAAACATAGTCATAGGATGCAGCCAAAATATGGCGTCCGCTGTAAGAGCCAAACAGAAAATAACTGCTATTACTGTAAATATCGTTGTGCTCTACAGTGGTTACATCGTCAGCGGTCATTTCATCGGTAATGGCGACAAAGCCGTCATATCTTATTCTAAACAAGACGCCTACATACTTACGTGAAACTGAGAAATCATTGTGCTCTGTGAATAATACGTTAGGCTCGCCTTCAAGATAGTTAAGGCTTAAAAGATTTGCATAACATTGATTTTTTTCATCTGCGGTAAATTTATAGAACTTAAATAATTCTGCCAGAGTTTTATATGAGAGCATGTAATTGCAGGATACGAGCGCAAAGCAAAATTTCTTCCAGTTTTCAGGAAAGTCTTTGAAATGAGTGAAATGAATTGCTGTTTTCTTTTTTTCCTTGGACGCCATTTAATCAACCTGCAATAATCTTTGTAACTTTTTAAAACTGCCTATTTTATCAGTAACATCCTTTCATATCACTGAAAATTAACTAAGTTTTGGTGGGTCTTTGCAGACTAAAAGTCACAGCTCTTTACCGGCATCTGTGCAAAAAAAGTATGTTAGTTGTGACACTTTCGCAATTGGACGCGAAAATTTAGCAATATTTTTAGCTAAAATATGCCTAAATTTTTTTGCATTTCAAGGACAGACGATGCTTGAGTCGCTTTTTTTTGTGCTAGTAGTGATGCTACTACTGCTTTCGACCCTAGATCTTTTTGTTGGTGTCAGTAACGATGCTGCGAACTTTTTAAACTCCGCAGTTGGTACCCGTATTGCACCGCTGGCGGTAATTATTGCAGTGGCCTCCTGTGGCGTTTTGATAGGTGCGACCTCGTCATCGGGAATGATGGAAATTGCCAGAAAGGGCATGTTCTATCCTGAGATGTTTACCTATAAGGAGATGATGATCATCTTTGCCTCGGTAATGATCTCAGATGTTCTCCTGCTTAATGCTTTCAACTCTCTAGGCCTTCCCACCTCAACCACCGTTTCAATTATTTTCGAGCTCCTAGGAGCTGCGGTCTTAGCCTCAGTTTTCAAAATATATGCCGATCATGGTTCTATGTCCTCGGTGCTTGCCTACATTAAGCTTGATAAAACAGCGGCGATAGTCTCAGGTATTTTGCTCTCGGTTATCATCGCTTTTTTTACCGGTATGGTCGTGCAGTTTATCGCACGTATATTTTTTACTTTCCGTTTTGAGCATACCGTCAAATACTTAGGTGGCTTCTTTACCGCAATCTCCTTATCAGCAATCGGCTATTTCCTCCTCATCAAAGGCGCTCACGGTGCCTCCTTCATGAAAGTTGAATATCTTGAGTGGATGGACTCTCACCTAGAGACCATCATGTGGACCATGTTTGCGCTGTTCTTTGTGATAGGGCAGCTGATGGCTTTGGCAGGTCTTAATATCTTTAAGTTCATCGTACTCTCAGGAACCTTTGCCTTAGCTTTCTCCTTTGCAGGAAACGATCTCGTTAACTTCGTCGGTGTCCCGCTTGCTGCCTTAGATAGCTATGAGCTGTGGCAGGAGGCTGGTGAGAGCGCCTCATCTTTCTTCATGGATGGTCTTAATATTTCAAACCGTACCGATACCATCTGGCTCTTTGCCGCAGGTATCGTGATGAGCATTACGTTGTTCGTATCTAAAAAAGCCCGTGATGTAGTACAGACAACTGTTAACCTTTCATCAAGCACCTCTGGTACTCACGAGCAGTTTGGTGCCTCCACCATGGGACGAATCATTACTCGTATCGGTATTATGGTATCTCGTACCGTCTATCGTTCAATCCCAGCTCCCATGCTAGCCTTTGTTGCCAAACGTTATCGTCGTGCCGTGGTTAAAAAGGGTACTCTGCCTATGCCCTTTGACTATGTCCGTGCCTCTATCAATCTAGTAGTAGCTTCAGCCTTAATTTCAGTTGCAACTTCATTGAAGTTGCCGCTTTCTACTACCTATGTAACCTTCATGGTGGCAATGGGTTCCTCCTTTGCAGACGGTGCCTGGGACAGAGAGAGTGCCGTATTCCGTATTTCAGGTGTGATAACCGTGGTGGCAGGCTGGTTCTTAACTGGCTTTTGTGCCTTCACCTGCGCATCTATTATCTGCTCTATAAACTTCTTTACCGATGGTATCAGCGTATACATCCTGATCCCCTTGGTCTTTGTGATCATTATCTATACCAACTTCATTAGAAAATCTAAAGATGAGAAGGCTACCTCCATCTTAAAATCCCGTAATGATGAAGGTATTTTGCAGGCTGTCTGCCGCAGTGTGCCACTTTATTTTGATCAGGAGATGGAAACCATTCGCCGTACCATGAGTGCCTTCTTTGATGACAATGAGCTAGCACTGCGTCGTGTCCGCAATAAGGCCTCTAATATTGAAGAGGATATTTCAGATAATAGAAGTGCCTATTACTCTCTAGCACAGTCAAGCTATGCTGGAAGCTTAACTGGCAAGGATACAGATAATTCAACCGTTGATGCCAAATTCTTCTTCTATCTGGTGTTCTCAAACCTGCGTGAGGCTGCAAAGTCAGTGCACTATGCAACTGATCAGGCTCTAATTCATATTGCAAACCGTCATACCATCTTCGGCGGTGATATGAAATCCTCACTTGATGAGCTGGTAAAACGCTTAGATAAGATCTCCTCTGATGTGCATCTTATCGGCTTTGATCCCTCTAAGAAGAATGTTGAAAGTCTAGCTAAGCATGCTAAGAAGCTAAATCGTGATATCGACAGATGTCAGATGGCACTGGTGGATATTATCGGTCGTCAGCGTGTGTCTATGCACTCATCTGAGATGTATCTGACCTTCTTGCAGCAGCTACGTGACTTCGTCTCCCGCTATACTGCAGTAGGAATGCAGCAGCGTGCTTTGGCCGAGCTTGTTGCCGGCAATTGTGTGATGACTCCTATTGATGAGACTCCCCGTTTTGAGGAAAGCTCTATCCTGCCTCAGGATAATGACGCTGATGACGAGGAGGAGAAGGATGAAAAATCTAAGATCTCTGAGGTTATTTCAAAGAAGATTGATGAAGTACCGCAGGTGGTAACTCCGGTAAATCTGCCTAAGCCACCAGTGGATTAGCAAGGTTGATATTTAAAAAGCCGATCAAATGATCGGCTTTTTTTTGAATTTGCACATTTAAAAAAGCCGTACGTGCATACGGCTTTTAATAGTTCCTAGGCGTTTTCATTAAAAAGAGCCTTAAGGCGCTTTTGTTCCTCCACTGTTGCACTGCCACCTTCTTGGAAGTTTACGCCAAATTGCTCAAAGTATTTGGCAAAGTGACCGTCATCAAGCTGACGCAGGATTTCCTTTACAGTTTTTTGTGCTATCTCATAGCGCGGGGTCTTGATTGAGCACAGACGAGGCATTGAAGCATCGCAGAATTTTAGCGCATTGCAACCAATCACGGTGATGTCCTCAGGCACGCGGACATTCATGGCTTGGCATGCAATAAGTACTCCGACTGCGACGTCATCATTGGTGCACAAAATGGCATCAATCTGTGGATTTTTCTTGATGGCATCCATCATCATGTCGCGCCCTAAGGTGAAGTTTGAGCGGTTGGAGGTTGCAAAACTCAGATCTCTAAGACCAGCCTCCTGCACGGCTCTCACATAGCCGTCGCGGCGGATCAGGGTACGTGGATCCATACGCACACCAAAGTAGGCAGGATTTTTGCGGCCACATTCAATCAAGGTCTTGGTTGCCTTGTAGTAGACATCCTCATAGTCAATGCCGATGTTAATTCCCTGGGGATTTGGTGAAATAGAAAGGATTTCGGCAAAGGGAAGACCACATTTTACCAGTCGCTTTTCAGTAAGATCAGTATGCACAGTGTCGCACAGAATAATGGCATCTACCTGATAAGACAGCAATGAGGCTACCTGACGTTCCTCAAGCAGAGGATCGTAGGAGGAGTGGGTTAAAAGAACGCTGTAGTTTCCCTTCTGAGCAGTTTCATCTACAGCATTAATTACATCTGAGAATACTCCGTTTGAGAATGAAGGGATCACAAGTCCTATTGAATTTGAAGTAGAGCGCGACATGATAGCTGGCACTCTGTTTGGAATAAAACCGGTCTCCTCAATAGCCTGTTGGATCTTCTCGCGAGTTTTGGGGGCTACAGAATCGGGGTTATTGAAGTAACGTGATATCGTCATGCGCGTTACGCCGACTTTTTTGGCAATGTCCTGAAGTTTTGTTCTTTTGATCATGTTAATAGCTTCAATATCAATAAAATCTCTAGCAAACAAGGTATTAGCTAATTCTAACAAATTAAAAATACTCAAGTGGGCATTTTGTTACGCATATCATGAGCTATGTCACTCTATTTGTCCTACAAGTTAAAATTAAAGTTTAATCATTAGGCATTTTGAGTATTTAGGGTGCATAAGTCTTTAAGAAAATAAAAATGCATCCGATAGTTAAAGCTAGTGGAGAGAAATGCGCTTAGTGCTACTTTGTTCACGGATTTACCTAAAAAAATCCGCTCTATAACGTCTTTAATAAAAAAAAGTAGTAAATTCAAGCGGCAAGTTACTGCTCAAATGGAATTTAGATTGAACAGTTTTCACATTCTACCTAGATGGAGCTGACGGCAACTTTTATGTGCCGTCATGGTATAGCATGAATTTCTTTAAATCTCTTGGTGTGCGCAGCAAGATGATGATGTCTTTCATTATCACTATGCTGTTTACGGTGATCGTATGCGTAATTGCCATGCTGATCATGAACAATATCCGTAATACCGTTGATTATACCCACGACCTAATCACTGATGAATATCTGCCATCTACCAAGATCGCCAGTAATTTGTCAGAGGTTGGGATCTTAGTATTTGGTTTTTGTAATAACAGCAGTAGCTTCACTAAGGGCAATCAGCAGATTGTTGCTGATAATCTACAGGAGCTTTTAGGACTTGACGAAAAATATATTGCTCAAGGGGAGAGCAGCAAAGAGCTTTCCCAAAGCATCAAGGAAATAGTCACTACCTACGAGAAAAATATCCTTCCTACCTTACTTAAAAATCAGCAGGCTATTGCACGTGCGCTCTATGCAAAGCAGATGCAACCTCAGATTGAAAAGGCTCAGGCTATGGTACAAAGTCGCAATTTAGAGATCTTAAATCAGATTTCAGAGCGTATGGGATCGCTTAATACTCCAACTCCAGTTTATGTAGTCTGTGGAACTACCGCTATCGCAGTTATTCTATCTATCCTTATTGCCTGGATGTTATCAGGCTCTATAAAGAGAGTGTTATCCCACGCGGTGGCAATTGCTCAGAAGATAGCCAGTGGCGATTTGACCGGTAAGATCACCACCTCAAGACAGGATGAATTGGGGCAGCTCGTACGCGCACTTGAGGATATGCGCACTGAATGGCATGGTCTTGCTAAGATGATCAAGGATACGACCTCAGCAGTTGAGGACACCTTCGTTAATATCGATCACGTAACAAACGAAATAGATGCCTCAGCACGTGAAACCGAAAACCGCTCCATTACGGTTGCCGCAGCCTCTGATGAAATGGTGTCCACGACTACAGATATTGCCAAGAATGCCCAGATCGCATCCAATTCTGCCGAGGATTCCTCATCTACCACCCAAGATGGGGTACAGAAGATCCAAAACACCATTGCTCTTATTCAGGCTCAGGTTGAAAAGAGCCGTCATAATGCCGAGCGTGTTGGCGCCCTAGTTGAGCAGTCCCAGAAGATTTCATCTATAGTGCAGACTATTGAGGATATTGCCAATCAGACCAATTTGCTTGCATTAAATGCGGCCATTGAGGCAGCACGTGCAGGTGAGGCAGGCAAGGGCTTTGCCGTGGTTGCAGATGAGGTGCGTTCTCTTGCATCTAGAACCTCGGCCTCAACTGCAGATATTATTTCCATGGTGTCTGAGGTGCAACATGATGCAAGCGCTGCTAATGATTCCATTTCACAAAGCGTAGCTGAGATGGATGAGCTTGCAGAATCTTCAGCTCAGGTTGAAGCACTGCTGCATGACATTATCTCCAAGGTAACAACGGTTGATACCCAGATAAATCAGATCTCTATTGCCGTAGAGCAGCAGAATACCGCAACCTCGGAGATTTCAACTAATATGCAGAGCATTACTGATTCTGCTAAGGATCTTGCATCCAAAGTCAGTGATTCTAAGGCCCAGATTGAGGTTGCAGAAGAGGTAGTTGCACGTCTTGTAGCGCAGATCGATCGTATTAAGGTTGCAGAGGTTTAGTGTAAATAGCGCAATGCAATTAGCATCCTTCATGATGCTATATCCTCTAAAGCCTCTTAAAGCGCCTTGAATAATTAAAGAGCCCTGCAGTTAGAGTGGGGTTTCTTTTGTAAAGTTCTCTCCAAATGCTACGGTTGCTTAAAACTGCATCAATTTTTATCCCCGATAGTTTCATTTTTATAAGTGAACCTCTATGGTGGAGTTTGATGAAAGGCTCTTGGGGATTTTTTGTACTGGTAAAAATGTGAGCGTATCTACAAAAATAATGTTATGCGTAAAAAAATAGATGT
>CAVJLP010000097.1:0-8531 GCA_963650525.1 Firmicutes bacterium CAG:534 | reverse complement strand
ACCTTTGAGTCATTATTTAAATACGGGCTAAGAGACTTTAAGGGACTAGCTATTGAAAAGCTGTGGGATGATAAAACATATCCTGTCATTAGAATTAATTTTGCTTTGTGCAAGGAATTTGATTCCTTTGAATTGTTTAAGGCAAGGATGATAGATATCGTAAGTCAGGCTTTTAATTGTGCCGGTTTTATTCTCCCTAAAAGAAGTAACGATTTGTTAGGTGTTGGCTCAAGTGTAAAAAAATTATTTGATAAGCTTGATGCAAATGTAAAACCTGTGCTGCTTATTGATGAATATGATGCTCCACTTAATGTCTGTTTAAATCAACCAGAGCTTTTTCATAAGGTTCGCAGTGAGCTAAATGAATTCTATGCAAATATTAAGGATATAAGTGGCAGACTACGCTTTTTCTTCTTCACCGGCATCTGCAAATACAAAAATTTAAGCATTTTCTCTGATACCAATTATGTAACTGATATCAGTCTCTCTTCAGATTACGGTACTTTACTAGGTTATACCGATGATGAGGTAAAAGAGTACTTTTCGCCATTTGTGGAAAACGCAGCTAAAGTATTAGATATCAGTGTTGAGGAATGCTTTGCCAAACTCAAAGCTAGATATGATGGTTTTTGCTTTGATGAAGAGGCTTCAACACATGTGCATACCCCGTGGTCGGTGCTGTCATTTTTAAATTCACCGGAAAAAGGTTTTAGAAATTACTGGTACTCATCAGGTGGTAGTGCGTCGGTATTATTAAATTACATTGCCGATCATGCTCTGCAGGACCCTGTTCATTATGATCAGGATATAAAAATTTCTATGAGTGATTTGGATTCATCAAGGGAGCTGAATAGTCTTAGTGATTATGTATTACTAAATCAAACTGGATATTTATCTATAAAGAGGGTAAGTCCGCTTGGTACAACTGCAGTCCTAAATTATCCAAATGAGGAAGTTGCAGAATCAATGGCTCTGCTGTATAAAGATCGAATCTTTTCGATTAAATCAACGGTTGCAGATAGTAATATGGCTGCAGACGAGCTCTTTTATGATCATGTACCAGAAGAGATCCCGTCATTGTTAAATAGCGTTTTAACCAGCATCGATTATAAGAATTTTCCCATTAGGGATGAATCAAGCCTGCGCGCCAATATATTTTTCTTTATCAAAGGTGCAGGGATCAAGGTGTTTTCTGAATTACACAATGCCTATGGACGTTCTGATCTTGAATTTAAAATAGGAAATAAGGCATATGTGTTGGAGCTTAAATATGATCGTGATGGGAATGAACAAAAGCTTCTAGAGGAGGCTAAAAAACAGATCATCGAACGTCATTATGGAGAGCATTTTAAGACTGATAAAATAAAGCCTGAGTTAATTCGCATGGCTCTGGTATATTCGCAAACAGGATCACGCTTTGTAGCTCATGCTGTGTTGTAAATAATAAGAGGTGACAATATGCCACCTCTTAAAATGCTTTAACACTATGCCAAAAGCTTAGTTCTGGATTGATTTGATTTGGAATTTAAGCTCTTCACGACGGGCTTTATGTACCGCCAAAGCATTTTTCAAGGCTATCAACAGTGCCAGTACGAAAAAGCCTCCAGGCGGGAGTACGGCAACTAAAAAAGTGTAGTCAGTTGAGAATAAAGTCATCTCAAGGGGCTCAGCAAAGCTACCTAATAGTCTGCCTGCACCATGCATCCAGGTTCCAGAGCCAACGATTTCTCGAATCGATCCTAAAGCAAAGAGTACCATTACAAAGCCAAGACCACAGCCTAAGGCATCTAAAAACGATCTGACTACATTTTCCTTGCCGGCCACTGCCTCAGCTCGTCCCATGATAATGCAGTTTGTGACAATTAAGGCCAGATATATACCAAGTGAGTCATACAGTGACGGGTAGTAGGCTGCAACATAAAAGCGTACGCAGGTCACAAGGGTTGCAATCAACACTACATATAGCGGAATGCGCACCTCCCGCAGGAGTAATTTTCTTAAAATTGAGATTATGACTGAGCTTATGGTGACTACCAGCAATGTCGCAAGACCAAGTCCTAAGGCGCTTACAGCGGAGTTTGATACAGCAAGTAGTGGGCACAGGCCTAACAGCTGACACAGGCCCGGGTTTTCACTCCATAATCCTTTGATAAATACCTTAAGCAGTGAAGGCTTTTTGGGAGTGGCTTTGGTACCTTCTATTGTATTCATACTCATTTTTGAGAGCCTCCGCATTTTCTAAGCTGTGAGGGATCCAATGTCTGCAATGTATCGAGTGCATCCTTGGTGGCCAAGACAACTGCACGGGAGGTAACGGTAGGGCGGGTTATATAATCAAAATCTCCTCCGAATTTCTTTACATCCCATTTGGCGTCATCAAGTCCCTTGCCATTAAACATATCCATAAAGCTACCATTACGACGTTCCACCTTGTCACCCAAGCCTGGGGTTTCATTGGATATGAGCACATCGTTCTTGATAAGCTTCTTATCCTTATCAAAGGCACCGATCAATACTAGAGGGGTAGAATAGCCTCTTGAGGTTGAATAGGTCATAAGGTATGCACGTATTTCATCTTTGTGGGTAAAGGTATAAATACGCATATCACTGCCTATGCGCTCATCATCAAATAGATTGCATTTAACCGAGGTGCCGTTTAAAAGCTTTGATGGGATCAGATCCTCTGAGATCTTAGCAATCTTGGCCTCGTTTTGGTTGTAGTTGATTAAATCTTGGGTCAAAGATTCGGTTTTTAATACCAGCACCATGCAGATTGCAGAAATGGCTGCAAGCGAAATTCCTGCGCATAAGGCTCGCAGATATGGTCTGTCAGCAAAAGCTCTGCCATTTTTTTTACCAAGATCCGTGTCAATGGTTTTAGGCTCTATAGGATCATTGCCTGCATTCACTTTGGTGTCCACCACGTCGTCTTTTTTCATGTCATCCATTAGTCTAAAGATCCTTTCTTATAACCGTAGCCAAAAGCACGGCGACGTGTAAGCACATCAATTAATGGGGCTGCAGCATTTGCAAGTAAAACAGAGAATGCTACCGCATCCGAGTATGAGCCTAGAGCACGGATGAGGATAATAAGGAAGGCAACGAGCACCGCGTATACGATGCGTCCCTTGGCAGTTCCTGCATTGGTAACCGGATCGGTAATAATGAAGAAGCCCGCAATAACCGTACCGCCAAACAAAATCTCATGAACAGGCGGGAGGAAATACTCTGGGAAGAAGAAATATCCCAAAGCTGAAAACAGCACTATGGCAACAAAATACGCTATAACCATGCGGATTATGACGATGCGCATTGCCATGAGTATTAGTCCGCCAAGGGCTAGGGCTGAGCCTATCACTACATAGCCAAAGAAGGTTTCTGATGAGAAATCAACCGCAGCTGAGCCTATATCGGTTCCGGCCTTACGTGCGGTTTTAACGCTGTCAAGCCAGGTTGCACCGGTGAAGGCATCAGGAATATCCTGCGACTGAGCATGAATCTTATCTCTTAGAGCTGTTGCATCTGCCTTGTTAAAAATCACTTCATAGGTTGTAGCAGGGGTTGCAAGCTGCAATGCATCTGAGCTTGGTGATATCCAGGTTTCAAACATGAAGTTTGAGGCTGAAATGAACAAGAAGATAAAGCCTGCCATGGCTGGGTTGAAGATGTTCATACCAAGACCGCCAAAGGCCTCCTTTACAAGGAGTATGGCAAAAGCGGTCGCTGCAACATTTAAATACCAAGGAAGAAGCGGTGGCAGTGTCATTACCAAAATAAGACAGGTAATTAAAAGTGACAGATCTTTTACTGCAGCAAAAATTGCACGATGACGTAATTTTGCACAGAGCATTTCACAAAGCAGTGCCGTAATAAGTGAAATTAATAGCTGCCATATAATGCCAAAGCCCATAAAAATCACCATGGCAATAAAGCCTGGTATCAAAGCCAGAGCAGTTATAAGCATGATCCTCTGTGTGCTTAAGCGACTATGTAGATGCGGCGCAGCAGCAATTCCAAGATTCTGGCGCTTGGCCTGCTGGGTCATTTTTATATTCATGATGTTATTTTGCCCTGCGTAATTTCTTTAAATTTTGAGGAAGCTTGCCTGTTTTTACTTTCAGCTCACCATTTTCATTAAGCTCACTGTGAGATCTGTACTGCACCTTCATCTCCATTGGCTTTTCCTCCTGAGATGAAGGGGTGCCCACCATGGATAAGGCAGAGGCTGCATCAGGTTCATCCAAAGGTGCATCCCAAGCATTTTGTCTGTGCAGATTACGTAGCGTATCCCCGCGTCTTAATGAACGTGGTAGTGGGCTTGGAACTGCTTTTTCCTCAGCTTTTAATGACTGGGGGATCTTGTCATTATCAAGGAGATTTAAGTTAAAGTCTCCCAAGCTTTCCTTGTTTAAAGCCACATCTGAGAGCGTCTGGGTTTTACCTCTTACAGGATTATCTGCAGTCTCAGGCTTGTTTTTGGCAAGATCTGAGCTCTTAACATTGGCAAAAATTGAAGCAGGAGCCTTTTTTATATAAGGATTGGCCGGGCTTGGTGTTCTTATGCCATTATCTGTTGCGACTTTTTCCTCATTTAAGGATGTATGCTTTGTATCAGCTCTATCCTGTGCACATTTTCCCTCTATTACAGCACACTCTGAGCCTTGTGCAGATGATGCTTGATCCTGTGATGGCTCTTGTTTTAAAGATGCCGTATCAGCTACCTCATTTTTAATAGCTACAGCAGTCTCGTTTTTCTGCTTTAAAAGAGCCTCACGACGCTCCTTTGCAGCAAGCAAGGCTTTTTGTCTGCGCTCTGCTAATTCCTCTTTGCTCAATACTGCTCTTTTAGGGGCTACATCGGTGCTCTGATCGCTTGCACTTTGAGTTGCAGCTACGATGGTGTCAGATGCTTTTTTGGCAATATTGTCCTTAGCTTTTATTGCCTGAGATTGCGCTTTTATAGCAGAAGCCTCTTTTTTAACAGCGCCTCCTGCCTTGATGCGGGCAAGAGCAGCAGCCTTTTTCTCAGCTAGGCGCTTTTTACGCTCCTCTTCCTTCTTCTCATGCTCCTTGGCAACCTCCTGCGCACGCTGATTGCGCTTTTCATTTTCATAGATGATAGCGGAGATGGCCTGCTCGCGTCTGAATTGAACAGTCAAATTGATCCTGCTTGGACATTCAAATGCACAGCAACCACAAAGCACACAGTCATTGATACCGCATTTGGTCGCTTTGGCATGATCTCCTGCCTTAGAGAAGGCATACATCTGATAGGGGACAAGACGGGAGGGGCATACACGTGCACAGCGGCCGCAACGTATGCAGTTTTGTGATTCCTGCTGATTGGGGATCTCATTTTGTGAAGGAGCCATGATGGCAGACGTGGACTTGGTAACAGGGACGTCAATTGATGGCAAGGTAAAGCCCATCATCGGACCACCCATGATGATACGCTGACGAAAATCAGGATTTAGGTGGAAGTTTGAGAGGATAAAGCGTACGGAGGTGCCTAATCTTACCTTGGCATTACCATGACGCTTTAAGGACTTTCCAATTACGGTTATCACTCTGTCAGTTACCGCAAGACCATCGATAACAGCTTCCTTTACGGCAAGCACGGTGGCAACATTGTTCACCACAATACCAGTTTCTGAGGTATGGACATCATAGGGGATCTCAACTCCTGTCAGAGCCTTGATCAAAGAGCGAGCAGAGCCTTCTGGGTAACGTGTTGGCAGTACACGTATTTTGGCAATATCGCTCAAGGCCTCGCTCATGGCCTTTACGGCCTCTTTCTTATTATCCTCGATTGCAACTAAGGTGATCTCAGGTTTGATTATCTTCTGAATGATCCTTATGCCTTGAGCAATTTCTGCAGCTCTTTCGCGCATGAGACGATCATCGCAGGATAGAGCAGGCTCGCATTCACAGCCATTTACGATGAAGACCGAGCAACCATCGACATTATCTTTTATAGCAGATCCAAGCTTAGCTGCAGTCTGGAAGAGCGCCCCGCCCATACCTTCAACACCCATTTTGCGGATCTGTTCTAGGAGAGTGGCATTATCCAAAGTGCTCCAGTCATCAAGAGGGCTGGGAGCGACGCATTTATCAAGTCCGTCTGGCTTGATGGTAATACAGGTGCCGGTAAATCCTGATGGATGAGGCAGAAGCTGAGGGGCTATATGCAGTACGGTGCCTGAGGTTGATGCATGCAATGGGACTAGACGGCCCTTAGGATCAGGTGCGGTTAATGGCTGACCGCGTAGGACATAATCACCTGATGCAACTAGGATCTGGCCGTTCTCACCTAGGTGACGGTCAACTGGGAGAGTTATCAAAGCGGGGATCCCTAGCTCCTCAATTGGATCCTCTGAGGCATATTTAAGCTCTGGGGCTTTGATACCACCAAAAAACTTCCAGATCTTACCGCTTTTGATCTTAAGTAATTGCTTTGCTTTATTTAACATTGTGGTTATCTATTATTCTGTCCAATTTGCACGGATTTAATGTCCCAATTGAAGTGGGCAAGATCAGGCTTGGTTCTAATCATCTCGATACATTCGTGTGGGCATGATTTGATACAGTCGGCACAGCCTATGCAATATTTGGTGATGACGCTGTGAGGCTGTTTGGGAAGTCCTACAATGGCATCAGCCTTACAAGTGCGAACACACTTGGAGCAGCCATTGCAGTTTTGTGGATGAATAAAGGCAACCTCTCTAGGTGCAAAAAGCTCTTCGTCGTGATCCTTACCTATCACAGCAGGAACGCCTAAGGCCTCTGCAAGTGAGAGCACCAGATCAGGACCGCCTGGGCGGCAGAGATTTAAGGCAACATCACCTTTTACCAAAGCTTTGGCATAATTTTCACAGCCAGGATAGCCACACTGACCACAGTTCATGCCTGGTAGCAGATTAAACACTCGTTTTTCGGCACCGTTGCCCTTGTTTTGCGTAAAGGTAAACAAAAGCGAGAGCACAAAGCCAATTGCAAGCAGTGCTAGGGCAAAGAAGATAACAAAATCTATAGACTGCGAACTCATACGGCACTTCCTGAAAAGCCTGCAAAGCCCATGAAGGCAAGTGACATCAATCCTGCGGTGATAAGTGCAATGGCCGTTCCCTTAAATGGAGCTGGAACATCAGATATCGCAAGACGTTCGCGAATTGCTGAGAATAAAACCAAAACCAACGTAAAACCCATGCCGGCACCAAAGGAATAAATCACACTTTCGCCTAAATTATGGTGCATATTAGAGTTTAAAAGCACCAGACCTAGCACAATGCAGTTAGTGGTTATAAGAGGTAGATAGATACCGAGGCTGTTATAGAGTGAATAGGAGATCCTGCGAATTAAGATCTCAACTAGCTGTACTGCGATAGCGATCACGACGATATTGGCAATAAGATCAAGTGACTCAAGCCCTAGAGGAATTAAGGCATAAGTGTTGATGATATAGCAACAGATAGCAGCTAGCACCAGCACAAAGGTGGTTGCCGATCCCATGGATGCCGCCGCCTTTAATTGGTTTGAGACACCAATGAAAGGACAAAGACCTAAAAAACGGGTCAGTACGAAGTTATTTACAATAACTGCGGTGAAGAACAGGAGAAAATAATGTAGCATTTTGTCAGCAGTCTTAGTTATGAGCGAAATTCAATCCGTTCATGTATTTAGTTGTTGTTTTTCTTATGAGACCGTATTCTTTATGAAGACGACGCTAATTTTACCGCATAGACACCCATTTTTTAGCGAAAAAAAATGTCAACGAATTTTCAAGAAGATAGAATTTTTCAATTTATGCAGATTTTGGAGCAAGAATTTCCCTCTCCAAAGCCTGCACTCAACTTTAAAGATCCTTTTGAGCTTTTGTGTGCGGTGATGCTTTCAGCACAGGCCACAGACGAGTCGGTAAATAGGGCAACTCCCGCATTATTTAAGGCAGCACCTGATGCTAGAGCTATGGCAAAGCTTGGGGAGAGTGGCATCGTTCCCTATATAAAGGCTATAGGTCTTTGGCGGGCAAAATCAAAAAATCTTGCCCAAATGTCACAGATACTTGTTGATGATTATGATTCTCAGGTACCAGATGATTTTAAAGCCTTAATTGGGCTTCCTGGAGTTGGTGAAAAGACTGCCAATGTGGTGCTGAATGTTGCCTTTCATCATCCTACTATCGCAGTTGATACCCATATCTTCAGGGTATGCAATAGAACAGGGCTTTGTATTGGCAAGGATGCCTTGGCTGTACAGCGTCAGCTTCCCTCAATTATTCCTGATGAATTTAAGATGGAGGCACATCACCGCCTCTTATTTCATGGACGCTTTGTCTGTACTGCGCGCAATCCAAAATGTGAAACATGCCTTCTTGCAAAAATTTGCGAAAAGAGAATTTAAGCTCACACAGGAGCTGTATGCAAAAAATTAGGGAGGCATAGACCTCCCTTATTTGTTGGATTGAAGTATCTATATAAGCATGCGTCCTGCTGCCACGATAATATAGATAAGCAAAATGATCAGCACCGTAA
>CAVJLP010000096.1:0-8570 GCA_963650525.1 Firmicutes bacterium CAG:534 | reverse complement strand
GTTCTCAGTTTTCTGAAAAAAAGCAAGCTAGTTAAAGCTTATTTTGACCTTTGTTTATAATTTTTAAAGATTGCAACTTTTAAATTAAAAAATCAGGCTATAAATAAATTACATGATTTTTTTTAAACGTAATAAAAAAAAGGATGAGAGTCCTACACCACCTACTTCTTTTAGAAGAGGGTATAAGCAGTTTTGGCCTTTTTTAAAGCCTTACTGGTTTTTAGGTGTTTTAGGAATTCTTTTAACTATTCCTGTTGGCGCTTTAGATGCAGTGGTTGCATCTTTTTTAAAGCCTTTTATGGATAGTGTTTTAATTGAGCAAGAGCGTGATTTTTCAGCACAGGTTCCTTTTTATATAGTTGGATTTTCCATAGTACAGGGATTTTTTATATATACCTCAGGTTATGTCAATTCCTACGTCGGTGGACGAATTGCTCTTGAGGTAAAGCGAAAGCTTTATAAGCACCTGCTTGGGATGCAAATGTCATTTTACGATAGTCAATCTACTGGTGGTGTGTATTTTGGTTATTCGATGGATGCCGATCTAGCAACTGCAGGGCTAGTTGATAATATAAAGCTAGTTTTAACTAAGTTTTTTTCCTGTTTATCGTTGGTATGTGTGCTCATCTATACCTCATGGCAATTATCTATTTATGCTATAGGAATTTTATTATTCCTGTTTTATCCGCTAGCCGTTGTAAGAAGAGTGGTTCGTGGCATTATTGATGAGTACGTTAAGATGGGGACTACCATTGTAACTAAATACAATGAAACTGCTGAAGGTAGTCGTGTCATAAAGCTTTTTAATCTGCAGGCATTTCAAAGAGATAAATTTAATTGGCTTACAGATTTTATGTTTCGCATTTCATTTAAGATGATCCGCAATACTGGATGGCTTGCACCAGTCATGCATTTGGTCACTGCTTTGGGTGTTGCCGGCGCTCTACTAATAGGTATGCATTTAATTTTAATCGGTGACATGACTCCAGGTACCTTTGTTGCCTTTATTGCTGCACTTTTAATGCTCTATGCACCTATCAAAAATATTGGCAATAACTTTATTAGCGTACAACAATCGTTGTTAGCGCTTGATCGTATCTATCAAAAGCTTGACGTTAGCTCTTTTGAGCAAGAAGAACAGAACTCAAAAATAAAGCTTAGCGACATTAAAGACAGCATTATCTTTAAGCACGTTGATTTTGGTTATAGGCCAGATCGTATGGTTTTAAACAATATTAACTTTGAGGTTAAGGTTGGGACTAAGATCGCTCTTGTTGGAAACTCCGGTGGTGGTAAAAGTACTGTATGTTCTTTGATACCACGCTTTTATGAGGTTTTATCAGGAGAGATCTTGATTGATGGCGTTAATGTTAAAGATTATGATCTTTTTTCATTGCGCGACAAAATTGGTGTCGTCTTCCAAGATAATTTCCTCTTTGATGGAACTATTAGAGATAATCTTACTTGTGGTGATCCTAATATCACACAAGAACGAATTGATTTTGCAATAAACGCTGCCTGTCTGCATGATGTAATTGAGCAGCAGGAACAAGGTCTAGATACTCCAATAGGTGAGCGTGGTTTGAGACTCTCAGGTGGTCAGAGGCAACGTTTGGCGATCGCCAGAGCCATCATTAAAAATGCTCCTTTGGTTATCTTAGATGAGGCAACATCTGCTTTGGATAATAAATCAGAGAAGGTGGTGCAGCAGGCCTTAGATAAGCTTATGGAAGGAAGGACTACGATAGTTATTGCCCATCGCTTATCCACTATTATGGACGCTGATACTATTTTAGTTATCAATGATGGCAGAATAGTTGAACGTGGTAGTCATGATGAGCTCTTAAAGAAGGGATGTGCATATGCAGCCCTTTACACTACGCAATTTGCAAGTAAGAGCAAGGAGCAATCTTAAAAGCTGTGTTTTTAACCTCCGCTAATTGGCAATTTTAAAGTGGGAACAGGAGTAACTTTTAAGAGATTTTCAATATCATGATGATCCTTGCACAGAGTTGGTAACTTCAGTATGGAAAAAATAAATGCTGCAAGATTTAAAACTTAAGAACTTTACCGTATTTAGCGATACTTCCTTTTCCTTTGTATCTGGACTAAATATCATTACAGGACCAACTGGCTCTGGCAAGTCTCATCTTTTAAAAGCAGTTTATGCCTTAGTAAGGGCATCTTCATCATGCTATAACAATCACATCGAGCGCTTTAACTTTACTTTGCGTTATCGTTGTAAGAGTGGATTATTGGATTGCTTACGTGCTAATAACCTTGATAGTCTGGTAAGAATTCCGCACCAAAGACGTACCAGATGTTCTATTGCGGTAAATTTTGATGATGAAAGACAGAACTTTGATTTTAGCTTTTGCTCGGTAAGTGAATCCTTCTCTTTTAAGAAGTATCCGCAAGCGCTTGTTAAGCATAATCCATTTTTTATCCCTAACAGAGAAGTATTAAGCATAGCTCCAGTAGTTGTTACAGCTAGAGTTGAAGAACCTAAGGATGGATGTTTTCGTGACTACTTCGATTTTACCTGCATAAGCTTGTGCCGCGCATTTCAAAATCCAGCGATGACTGATGCTAGGCTTAATTTAGATTTTCTAAAGCTTGCCAATTTTATCCACGAAGCTATTGGTGGCATGCTAGTATTTGATGAAGCGCGAGTGCCATATTTTAAAGTAAGTGGAAAAGATAGATCCAAGGGACAGAATAATTCTAAGCTTATTGAAATATCCATGATCGGCGATGGTATCAAAAAGATGGCAGTCTTAGCCTACCTTCTTTTAAATAGATATATTGAGGAGCAGGGCTTTTTAATAATTGATGAGCCTGAAGCTTCTTTAGATCCTGAATTAATGCATGTGCTCGCTAAGGTGTTAGTAGAGCTAAGTGCGCATCACAAGATCCAGATTTTTCTTGCAACAAATTCCCTTTTCTTTATTAGAGAGCTAAATGCTCTGGTAAAGTTTGATGAGTTTGATCTTGCAACACGATACATCATGCTAAGAGCTACATCAAAGGGCACTTTAGTCAGTGCAGGTGATTCCTTGGATGTTCTTAAGAATTCTCCTGTTTTTAATGAGGTGATGCTTCAGACTGAAGAATATTTTATGGAGAACGCTGAAGACTGCCAAGAGGCTCTACCATGAAATCCCCTGTTAATATTTCTTTAGCTTTTTCATAAGGTTTCACTATGAGTGCTATTCTTAAAAGTGTAACTATTGATAATTTTAAGTCCTTACGTGACTGTACTATAGAATTTAGCAGAGGTATTACCTGCTTTGTTGGATTAAATGGCTCAGGAAAAAGCACTGTTCTTCAGGCATTGAGTTTTTTAGCAGCCTTAATGCAGAATAATGTTTCGTCCTGGCTAGATACAAGACATTGGTTAAAGTCTGAATTAAAAAGTAAATTATCTGCTGAATACGGACCCTCAGGTCTCATAAGATTTACTGTGGTGATTGAATCTGACAGTGGTCGGGATATTTATTGGGATGCTAAATTTAATGTAAGCGAATTAAAATGTACCGAAGAAAAGATATATTCATTCCAGTCTAATCAATCTAAAGAGCAATCCGAACCTGTTGAGCATTTTTTGGTAAAAGGTAGTTTCTGGTGCTCATATAAAGATAATAAGTTCAAACGCAACGCTATTACTCATCGTTATGAAGGCTCGATACTTGCAAGCTTAAAAGATGATCTTTTAGATGATGAATGTACTCTTGTGAGAGATGTTGTTTCGTCACTAAAATCTATGGATCTCTTAAATCCGATTTCAATGAGAAGTGGTTCGCAAAAAACAAAGCTTAGCGACATCGGTGAAAGTGGTGAAAATATAGCATCTTTTCTTAATACTTTTTCATTTGATACGGTTAACTCCAAAATCACGCCACAACTTCAAAAATTTTTCTCAACTCTGATTCAGGTGTCTACTAAAAAGAAACGTTTCGGCTGGGTTGAGCTTAATATGAAGGAGCATTTTCAAGGTGCTGATATTGAGTTTAATGCCAGACATTGTAATGATGGAATGTTGAGAATTTTAGGCATAGTGTCTGAGCTTCAATGTCCAGCATCAATCTTATGCTTTGATGAGATTGAAAATGGAATAAGTATCGATATATGCTCGTTACTAGTTCAAATGCTTGAGGCTTCTGGTAAACAGATTATTATTACAACGCATAATATGTTACTGGTAAACTGGTTGCATGATGAATCCATGCGTCTGGTTTTTAAAAATGATAATGGTGCAACTAAGATTTGCCGATTTACTGATATTCCCAGTGTGAAAGAGCATCTGGAGCTGTTAGGGGCAGGAGATGCAATTTTATATCTGTCCTTATCGCAGGTATCGTCTGATGCAAAGAAGGTTTCCAAATGAGTATAGCCTCGCCTGTAATATATATGTGTGGAGAAGGGGCTTCAGATATTGCTTCGTCTGAGGATATTGCTGATCTTAAGAATTTGGTTTTTCACACAATTTATACTGCTGCAAATGATAAATGTACCCAGAATATCGCTGAAGGGGTGCAATGCTTTTGGACAGAAGATAGTTTTAGGCAGTGGTGTAAGAATATTTATAAAGCAAATTTGAAGAGCTCTACTTCAAAAGTGATTCCAATTCATGCTGGTATAAAATATCCAGATAATAAAATAAATTATATTTCCAATTTGGCTTTTCTATTTGCCGTTAGATGTTTGGATGGTAATGCTGATTTAGGCATTTTTTTTCATGATTGTGATTTTTCTGATTGTAAAGAACTATATCAAGCGGTAAAAAAGGCTTTTACACTTTCCAAATATAAAGGTGCAGTTGCCATGTTGCCAAATCCTACATCTGAGAGTTGGGGGTTGCTGGCATTGGAGAAAGTAAGGAACAAATGCTCTGTACATGATGAAAATTCAGGACGGATTTTTGAGAAAAAGCTAAAGCCAAATGATAAGAATATAGCTAGTGCTAAGGCAAAATTAGCTCAATTTGTTTCTGGAAATCCCAATGTAAAAGGACTTGAAGCTGGAGAATATCAGCATATCATTCAAGAGATTGATAGTTATAGCTGGGAAAATTTAGGCGTAATTTTTTATCTTCCAAGTGCCAGACTGTTTAAAGAAAACTGTGAAGATGCAGTAAGGTCTTTGAAGTGGTGAATTGATTAGGAAGATAAGCATGCTAAAAAAAGTCCATTTTAAAAATTTCACCTGCTTTCAAGATTGTGAAATTTCCTTTGCTAATGGTCTTAATGTCTTAACAGGTGAGAGCGGTACAGGAAAGTCTGCTGTTTTAAAAGCTATCTATAGTCTTTTAAGGGCTAAAGTATCTGAACATGATGCTTGGCTGGAAAAATTATCTCCAAAATATCAATCAGAACATATTGGAGGAATGGCCTGCACTTATCTTGAGTGTGCTTTTAGATGCGATGGTGTGAGTCATCTGGTTTCACATCTTGCTAAAACGGGAGAGCATAGTGAGATTGCTTTAAATTTTACTGATGCAGAGAGCGATCTTAGTATTGATTTTTATTTCAGATCTCATGGCAGAGTTCATTTAAGCAAGATGCCTGCAAGGTTTGACAAAAAATCACCATTCTTTTTTCCTCGGGGTGATGGTCTTGTGCTCCTGCCTGAAAATCAAAAATATACAAGCCCTGACATATCTCATGATGATTTTAATTGCATGCTCTTTCGTTATGCCAAGACTATTGTAGGTGATCCAAATTTTAAGCCATTTACAAACTCTCCTAAAGGCAAGCAACTTTATGAACTATATAATCTTTTAATTTCCACCTTAGATGGAGAGATATACTCTAGAGATTATCGAAACTTTAACATAAGACCAAGATCTAAAAAGCAAAGCTGCATGCTAAAAAAGCCTCTTGAGTTATCCCTACTTTCAGATGGTCTGCGTAAATTTGCTTATCTTGTGCCACTTATTAAAAATGGGACATTATCAAATACAGACTACTTCTTCTGGGATAATCCTGAGATTTATTTAGATGCTGAGCATTTAAAGGTATTGGCTCAGGTGTTGCTTATTCTTGCCAAAGCTGGGATGCAGATCTTTATTGCAACGCAGTCACTGTTTCTAATCCGTAAGATAAATGCGCTCCTTAACACGCCTTTATATGAAAAATTGGACAGCAATTTCATTTCCTTAAAGCATATGTATAGCAGTGATGTTGATGGGCAGGACAAGACCACAGACTCTAGTAACTCTAAAGATCCTGTTTATATTGGAGTTGATGCTAAGTGTGTTGATAGTATCGAAGGCCTTGGTGATTTCTTATTGAAAGATGCTGAGCTAAAAAATTCCTGCCCTTCATATCCTGATGACTGTGAGTGTCATGGTTTTGATGCTGAAGATCTTCATCTTGATGGCAGAAAATCAAAAGGCGGTTGAGCGTCAGCTTAAAGCAGGCAGGAATGAAGTGATTTTAGGATCAGCAAGGTTTGGAGATACGGCATATGGCAAGAGATAATTATTTGAACAGCTCTCATGTGCAAAGTGAGAAGGTTTCTGTGCAACAGGATCTGCCTCTAGGTAAAGCCACGTTCTCTGAACTTCGTGCTAATAATCAGCTCTATGTTGATAAAACGGATCTTATCTTCGAGCTTGCTAAGAGCAGTCAAGCTGTATTTTTAGCCCGTCCCCGTCGTTTTGGCAAGAGCCTGCTTTTAAGTACTTTTCACTCGCTTTTTGCCCATGGCTTGCGTGATTTTAAAGGCCTAAAGCTTGAATCCTTATGGCAGGATCCTAAAATTTATCCTGTGATTTCAATTGACTGTAGCCGTATTGACAGCTTCAATACTTTAGAGGAATTTCGTACAAGCTTTGAAGCTACTCTTAAATCTGCCGTGACTTCATCAGGCCTCAAATTGCCAGATCTTGATGAAACTACAGGTATAACTAATATTACCCGAGCCTTTGAGAGCCTGCTTACGCTCTGTGGTAAAAGTCCGGTTGTTTTAATCGACGAGTACGACTTTCCACTTAATTGCTGTCTTAATAACAAGGAGCTTTCTCGTCAGGTAGCACAATATCTCGAGAGCTTTTACGCAAGTCTAAAGCGCTCCTTTGGATATCTGCGATTTCTCTTTATCACCGGGATCTGTAAATATACTGAGCTCAGTGTCTTCTCAAGTGGTAACTACATTACCGATATCAGTATGGATCCTAAGTTTGGCACCTTGCTAGGGTATACCGAAGATGAGATCAAAAAGGATTTTAAGCTTTATTTAGAAAATGCAGCACAGGTGCTAAAGCTATCAGTTAATGAGTGCTTTAATGAGCTTAAGCGCTATTACGATGGCTTTTGCTTTGATGAAACTGGTGCAACCCATGTCTTTGTCCCATGGTCTACTTTATCCTTCTTTAACGCGCCTCAGCGTAGCTTCAAGAACTACTGGTTCCTGTCAGGTGGACAATCATCAGTACTTTTGAGCTTTATTAAAGAGCATTCCTTAAAAAGACCTGAGGATTATGGCCGTGATCAGTGTGTTGAGCTTTTATCTCTCGATAATAGTCACGGCTTTGATGATGTAACCGATGTTATTTTGCTATGTCAGACTGGCTATCTCACTATTAAAAAGATAATTGGAACGGCTGCTATCTTAAATTACCCCAATGACGAGGTTGCCCAGTCCATGGCAACCCTATATAGAGAGCGCATATTCCCAAGAACTGATGCAAGCTTAAAGGTGAAGGTTGCGGAGCTTTTTGCCGATCTTAATGGTCGCACGCCGGATGACTCTTCAGCTGGGTCTTACTCATTTAATATGAATCAAACACAGCTGGATGGGAGATCTCCTGATGGTGGATCTGCATCTTTAGCGCTATCCCATGAATTTAATGCCAAGGCAATCGCCGTGTGCAAATGCTTAAATGCCATAGTCGGATCTATGGATTATCTAGGCTTTCCTATTCATGATGAAATCTCATTGCGAGCTATCATTCAGATTTATTTGCTGGGCGTTTTCCAAGGAATTGGTAGGGTTGATGTTGAAAAGCATAATGCCTTTGGTAGATCTGATGTTGAAATTGATCTGATTTCGCAAAAGATAGTGCTTGAGCTAAAATTTGCTCGAAATAATGGTGAAGAGGATAAGCTTTTAGAGCAGGCTTTAACTCAGCTTAAGACTAAGCATTATGGAGCAACGGATGTTGCAGTGGCGTTTGGTGAAAAGATGCTTACCTGTATTGCTATGGTTTATAGTGAGGAACAAAAGCAATTTACTCGAGCTGAAGTCTTGGTGTAGCAAGCATTAGCTGGTGGTTGGAAGACGTCATGTTTCATCTGCAAGATAGAGTGTGGGGTGGAAGACAACCAATCTGTTTTTAATCACCTACTCCAGTATTTCTCATTGCATCCTCAATTACTAGGATGATCACCGTGGTCATCTGCAGATTCCACGGCGATCGATATGAAGCCATGAAGGGAATTAACATCTGTTTACAAGCTCATGTATGCCCTTCATATGTGAATGACGTTTAGAAAATTCCCACTAACTATCATCACTCATCATCACGAGTCTTTAAAATAGCACCCAATGATGCAGAAGCTACGCTG
>CAVJLP010000095.1:0-8616 GCA_963650525.1 Firmicutes bacterium CAG:534 | reverse complement strand
CTTTATTACTCATCTACATCACCTATTTCATACTGAAATCTGAATCAAACCTTGTAAACATACTTACTGCAGGGCAATAGTCTCGCATTTAGCAAAATCATTTTCTTATTAAGAATGAAGACTAAAGTCATTCTTACTTACACGTTCCCGTAATGATAGTCCTCACCAAAACGCCTGCTATTATTCTCTACGAGATCCTGCAGTCTTTTCTCTGCATCCTCACTTTCATGCAAAAGCCTAAGTTTAAAGACAAGGTATCTCTTGCCTGCTACACCCCCTAAATCATAGCGTCAATGGGCATTATGTAGCAGTACAAAGGCATCAATATCACCATCTATAAGATTAATCAGCAACTCATTTGAAGTGTCCAATACTATTTTTCTAATAATATCAGTTTACTAAGTGACATCTTAAGATTTTTTTCTCAGACTATAGCCTAGAGTTTTTCAAACAGCGCTTTAGGATACAGCTAATGCGAAATCTTCCCCCGGCAAGCATTGCCGTTTTAACTTTTTTCTTTTCTAAAAAAATATATTACAAGGTCTATTTTTTACTTTTTTTCTTTAATATTCAACAAATTAAAATCTTGGCACAGCAGTTGCTATTTGCTAATCACAGGTAACTGACTTTATTACAAAAAAGCTCACGAGAGAAAATACTAAAACGAAGTGCGGAGATAAAACATGTTTGGAATTTCATTAAGCGGTCTTAACGCTTCCCAAAAATATCTGGATACGACCTCCAATAATATTTCAAACTCCAACACCTATGGCTTTAAAAAGTCACGTGCTGAGTTTGCCGATATCTATTCAAATACCATCTTTGCCTCAGCCAAAACTGCTACCGGTCAGGGTGCGTTAACTGCTACTGTGGCACAGCAATTTTCACAAGGATCATTAACCGGCGATACTGGCAATAACCTTGATATGGCAATTGAGGGTAACGGCTTTTTCGTATTAGCTCCGTCTGCCAATCCTGTTGATGGCAACAGCCAGATAGAGGCCCGCACTTATACGCGTAATGGCGCCTTTGAGCTTGATAATGAGGGCTACGTGGTTACCTCAGGGGGTGATTATCTGCAGTTTTATGATATCAATCCAAACACTGATGCCGTAACCAATCTCACCATGAACGGCACCCACGCAGTAAAAATACCTACTGATACCGGTGCTCCTAAAATGACCTCCAAGGTATCATTAGGTGTAAATCTGCCGGCTAATGATGATTCCTATGATCCGACTAAGTTCGATCCATCAGATAGTGCTACCTATAATGCCTCAACCTCTGAAACCATTCATGACTCCCTAGGTGGTGCCCATACTCTGACCTATTACTACATCAAGGATTCAACTGCAGCTGATGACAGAACCTGGAAAGTAGTCTGCATGGTTGATGGCAATACCGCAGATCACCTAGTTGATGTCAGTGACGATCAGGGTAACTCCCTAGGAACAATAAAGGTTACCAATAATCCCTCATCATCTGTATCAGGTGAAACCATTGCCTGTGCCACACTCCACTTTGATACCTCAGGTAGACTTGATAATAATGACATAGGCAGTAATTTCGTACTTCAGAATACCACCTCAACTCCTGCAACTACCGGCCATTCACTTGCAGTTGCCATGGGTGGAGGCATCGATGATTCACAGCTTGTAAAAGTCACCATGAATGCCACCCAGTACGGTTCTTCCTCATTTACAGTGTCTGAAACACCAACTGACGACGGTTATTCCACAGGTCTTTTAAAGAATGTTTCCGTAAATGAAGACGGGATCCTGCTTGCAACCTATTCAAACGGCCGTAACGTACATCTTGCTAAGGTTGCCCTCGCTGATTTCATCAACCCTCAGGGACTTACCAAGATCGGTGATACCCAGTGGCAGGAGAGCATGGCTTCAGGTCAGGCTCGTCCGGTACAGGCCAATGTAGGTACGGCCGGTGCTATCAAGGGTGCAAATCTTGAGCAATCAAATGTTGATTTATCTGCATCACTAGTAGATCTGATTGTTGCGCAGCGCTCCTATCAGGCCAACTGTCAGTCACTGCAGACTGAAAACACCATGATGGATGCCATCATGTCTGTCCGTTAACTTCACATCTCTTCGCACTTTTTAGCCGCGATCTTTGATCGCGGTTTTTTTCGCCTTTTATAAAACCAGTACTTTTTTAAGAATTAGCTTTTTTGCAACTCTTAGGTACAATGAGCAGTATTTAGGAGTCTTGCCATGAACAAAAAACGTATTCTCTTTGTCTGCCACGGCAATATCTGCCGCTCGCCTATGGGTGAATTTTTATGTAAGGAAGCTGTCAGAAGATTGCATATTGCAGATCGCTTTGAAATTGCCTCGGCAGCTGTATCGCAGGAAGAAATAGGTAACGGAGTCTACCCACCGGTACGCGAGATCCTAAATAAGCTTGATATTGACTGCTCTAAAAAAAGAGCCCGTCAGGTAAATGCAAACGATCTTGAGTATTACGATCTGATAATCCTTATGGATGAGTTGAACTTAAGCTACTTTAAGGGCTTATTTAACGATTATCCAAAAGCAAAGGTTAGGCTTCTACTAAGCTTTTTAGGCTCTGATGCAGATGTTGATGATCCTTGGTATACCCGTGATTTTCAAAGAACCAAGAATGAGATCTCATCAGGTATTGCAGCTATGCTAAAGAGCATGAGCGATCTGCATTTAAACGCAGCTGATATCGACAAGGCATGCAGCTTTTAAAAGCATTTAAAAAAAATCCAAACACTTCACAAATTTTAATTAGGAACAATAATGAAAGCTCTCCTTCAACGAGTAAAAAAAGCCAGTGTAATTGCAGACGGAACACTATCTGGTGCCATTCATCAGGGCATACTGGTATTTGTCGGTTTTACCCACGATGACAACAAAGACAAGGTAACCAAATGCCTTGAGAAAATACTAAAGGTAAGGATCTTTGAAGATGAGCAAAAAAAGCTCAATTTAAATCTGCAACAAGCCAATGGCTCCTTGCTTATAGTCTCTCAGTTTACTCTCTATGGTGATTTAAAAAAGGGTAACCGTCCAGGCTTTGATGCAGCCATGAAACCTGATGAGGCAGAGAAGCTGTATGATTTCTGTGTTGCTGAGGCAAAACGTCTCATTGGAGATGAGAGTAAGGTTCAAACAGGAGTTTTCGGAGCTTTTATGGAGGTCGAGCTTACAAACGACGGTCCCTGCACCTTTATGCTTGAATATTGATCTCCAAAATAAAACTAAAAGTGATACCTCATCACTAAGATTTCGTATCCTTTTTGCTAAAATTAGCTCCCGAAAAAATGGCTTAGTGATAAGACTGTAAAACATTAAAGATTGAGGATTTTTCTATGTCAATGCCGCCACGTTTTGAACCTACCTGCCCCCCTGATGCCCATAAGGTAATGCGTGATCCTGAAAATAAGGTAATTGCTGAGATCTGTGTGGCAATTGAGGACAGTGAGCTTAGCTTTGGCGTAAACAATATCTGTGATCTTTTAAGTGCCTTCTCACAAAAGCCGCTGATCCTATGCAGTACCCACGTCCGCGATGAAATATTAAAGGTAAGTGAAAACTGTGGCATTGCCCCACGCTTTTTAAGCTTAAATGAAGATGCAAGCCAAGGCTCGGTGATGCCATCTGACATCAATGCAGGGGAGATTGAAGTTGTTGATCTTAAGGACAATATTGAGGCTGCCAAGAACTTCTTTGATGCCTTATCTAAAAAATGCATCGTAGTCATCAATATGCCGTCTATGTATATCCTGCGCTCAATCTCAACCGTCTATGCTTGGGATGCACTGCTTGCAAAGCAGTTTTTATCCCAGTATGAGAAGGCATCTGAGGCACTTACTGATGCTGACCGCGAGCTTTTGCAAAACGTACGCTATGGCCGTGAGGATGCACTTAAGGTTAAGGATATTTCAGAGACTGCCTATGCCTTCTTGCGTCTTGAGCGTAAGCTTTTCCTGCAGTACCCAACTGAAGACGATTAATAAAATCTTGGGTACACCTTAGGGTGTGCCCTAAATCTTTTGCCATCTTCCCTATGCCCTGCAAAGTGGCAACACTCTAGAAGATCTTTACACCACGCCTTGCATCTTTTACATTCTCTAAAAAATAAAATCTATATCTTTTACCCACAATTTTGCAGTAAGTTTTGATTTAAAGCTTTTAATGAAAGCGCCAAGTTAAATAAAAATAATTTACTGCTAAATTCAAAAATTGAAGGCCAATATGCTTGTAAATCAAGGCTCCAATTTAGAAGACCATTCCCAAGACTTAATTTCTCAAGATCTGCACGAGGTAGTAAACCTCACCCGTGCTCTTATATCCAAGCCCTCGATAACCCCAAATGATCTAGGATGCCAGAAGCTCCTCTGTGATCTCTTAAAGGAGCAGGGATTTAAGTGCTTAACTCTAAAAGACAGCGGAACTGAGAACCTACTTGCCCTACACGGTGAAGGACATCCATTTATACTCTTTTTAGGCCACACCGATGTAGTCCCGGCAGGAGATGAGGCCAACTGGACTCATCCTCCCTTTGATGCTGTCTTACAAAATGAGCAAGGAAGGGAATTCCTCTACGGACGCGGCAGTGCTGATATGAAAGGCTCAGATGCTGCTATGACGCTGGCGTTGTGTGAATTTGTAAAGCACCATCCTCAGCATAAGGGGACTGTAGGGTTACTTGTAACCTCAAATGAGGAGGGTAATGCCAAAGGAGGAACACCCTTTGTTGCCGATTTTTTAAAGCAGAAGGATCTTATTGCGGATTACTGTCTGGTAGGCGAGCCCTCAGCACTTGCGGAATTTGGCGATCAATTAAAGATTGGTCGTCGCGGATCGCTTTCATGTGACATCACCGTCAAGGGGATCCAAGGACATGTGGCCTATCCTGAGCGCTGTGATAATGCAGCTCATCACGCAGCCATACTTATGCACGCTTTGGTTATGCAAAGCTGGGATCAAGGTAACAAGGATTTTCCGCCGACCTCTTTTCAGATAACTAACATAAAATCAGGAACTGGTGCTGAAAATGTAGCCCCGGGAAGTTGCTTTTTTATGTGTAACTGGCGTTTTTCACCAGAGCAGAGCCCTGAGAAACTCAAGGATCGTCTGCAAAAGCTTATTGATGAGACTCATACTCAATGTGAGCTGGTATGGCGTGTAAATGGGCTTCCATTTGTAAATCATCATGAAGGCTTTTTGCAGGTTGTAAAAGATGCCGTAGCTAAATTTACCGGACTCTCACCTAAGCTTTCAACCTCAGGTGGAACCTCAGATGGCAGATTCATTGCACCTATGGGTACCTCAGTTATCGAGCTAGGTCCCTGCGGCGCCACCATTCATAAGGTAGATGAAAAGGTTGCAACCGATGCACTTATCAAGATGCAGCAAGTATGCACAGAGATCTTAAAGAATATGCTGAAATAGGCTTCTGATATTTAAAAGGCAGGTAAGCACAGCCTGCCTTTTATCAAAGATTTCACCTAAATGCCCCCCTATATTCTTTTTAGAGTGCTAGGCTGTTGTCCTGAGCATTTTTGTAATTGCAGCAAGACTCAATCTTGAATATCTGATGAAACTTTAATCTTGCAACCATCCAAGAGCCCATCCCCCCCATCTTCATTCCTTGTCATATCAATACCTCAGCATATAAAGTAGCAAGCTTCACCATCACAAGCTAGCTTGAATAATGTGGTGACGACAAGAGTGTGCTCCCTGCTGTCCTCATCGTTCGTATAGATGAAATGGATCGTTCGGATAACTGATTGTAAACAAATTCTGTGCGGCATTTTTCTCGCTTATACTCGTGTTAAGTATGAAAAACCATGCTTAAGCTTAAGTTCTGACATCCTTTACCGGATCATCATCTAACGCTGCGCTCTCCCCTCCATGTTCTATGACATTGGATAAAAGTAGCTGAGCGTGCTGTGCAAGCTGCTCCTGATCGGCAACTATGCCAAAATTTTCTTTAAGGCTTTGTGACAGAGCCTCAGGTGAGGCATTTGCAAGTAAGGACATAAACATAGGGAGCATGGCATCAAGCTTGAGCTTTTGCTTGCTATCTAGCTGCATTTTCTCTTGAGAGCTGTTAACACTTAGTCCCTTATTGCACATTAACTGCAAGGTCTGATATAAAGAGTAGCTTAAATCCTCGTAGGTAGAGGCGATCGCTGCTGTATCTCCTGCCATTACGGATTTCTTCTCATCTACCAAAGCTTTATCCTCAGTAGCTTTATCCTTTGCAGTTTTCTTCAAAGTCTTAGTAGCCTTACTCTTAGATGAGGAGCTCTTAGCTGATGTTTTCTTAGCCTTTGCTACAGACGCGGTGCCGTTAACTTGAGTCTTGCTCTTGGGCTTTTTACAGGAGGATTTTTTCTTATCCTTAATGCACTCAAGATCCGCTGCGACACTGTCTTCAATATAAGACTTATCAGATGTGGCATGTTCCTTTGCAGTACTTTTGCTATCTATGCGCCCCTCCCCAGATGAGATCTTTTGCGGTACTTGAGCTTGAGCCACCGCCCTATCACAGCTTTTTATTTCATCATCTGAAAATTCACCTGCAGGGGCAAAATCTTTAGGATCTGTATCTGCAAAGGAGACGAATTTTCGCATGACATCATTAAGCTCACTGTCATCTATCCCAAGATTTTTAACGTAATCGGACGCAGTGCAGTGATAGCGCTCAAAAAATACTGGAGGTCTTATCTCATCTGAATGGAGTGTGGAGGCGACAACCTCTCCCTTGGCATTGGTGTCACAGCGTGTGATCTGCAGTTTCTCCCAGTCAATATGCGCAAGCTCGGGAGGATTAAAGCCTCGCTCTATAAAATTGATAGCAGGAAATGCATCTAACAACATTTGTGGAAGATTTACCTTCACAATAAGTCCAAGCTCAAAGAATACCTGCTCTTCACATTCAAGCTGTCCCCAGCTGTAAGTGCGCATGTTACTTGCCATATGGATGACATTTATTGAGCGCAACGTGGTAAGCCAGTCTTGCTTGTTATCCCCCTTAAGCTCCTTTACCTTCTGACTTAGAGCCTTAAGCTCTATACTGCCCTTTCTTAGGAAAATGCCTTGAGGCACGAGGAAGATATCTGAGTAGAAGTTATTTACCAGATGGGCCTGATCTTTTAGAAGATAAATCATATAGGCCACAAGATAACTTGGAAGATACTGATGATTGTTGCGCGTGACATTACTGCAGAAGGAGCAGAAACTGTCGGCTTTGGCCACAATGGCCCACAGGGGATGGCTACCATCTAACAACGCAGCCACCTCGGCATTAGACCAGTGATTGGGGGTTGCAAAGTGTGCTATCTCCTCACGCTTAAGCTTAAGCTCTTGCAGATTGGAAAGATGCTCCTGCTCATCTATGCTTAAGTCCTTCACGCGCTTCTTTTTTAAATTTTTTATTTCATTATCAAGGCTGTCTGCATCTTTGATGCTGTCATCTTTAGCGCTCTTGGCGAGTGTGTCATTTAACTCCCCATCTTTTTCCTGCTCATAAAGCTCATATTTCTGACGACTTGAAAACTCATCAGCTGTCGGCGGGTAGGTAAAACCGGTGGTCAGAAAATAAGCAAGCGGATAGTCTGTAAGCAATAAGGCTGAACGCTGCGCAACTCCCAGATCATGTCTATGAGCACGGCTCTTATTAAAGCTCACACTTAACGTTTTGGTATGGGTGAGCTCAATAAAATCATTCATGTCCATACAGCGGGGATCATAGACGGTGCCATTATCTGAGAGCACTTGATAGTCTGTATAGAGCTTGGAGAGATCATGAGAGAAAGCGGCAAACATCAGCGCCAGGCCGCTACAAGGATTTTTATAGCGAGAATAAGGCTTGTCAGATTTTTCACAGCGAGATGCCTTGTAATAGCTAAAGTCCTTGGAGTTTGGCTCCAAAGCCTCAATTGCAACCTCAAGTGAGTGCCTAAATAGCCCGTATTCACCATGATCGTGATTAAACTCAGAGGCAGGTAGTGAGCCACAAAGACTTGCAAGACGCTCTAGCATAGGCATGGCCACCATCTCAAAGCTATCTCCTACAAAATCAATGTGCGTCTTAAGCTTTAAGATGAGTTCTTTGTGGGATGCTAGCACCTCATCAGAGGTCTTAGGAGAGAAGATATGATCCCCCATTTTGGTAACCACCAGCGTTCCGAGATCAGCATTTGAGGTATCAGCAACACTAGCTGCTCTCTTTTGCGCACGCGATTTTAAAGATTGCACATAACACACAAGCTTGCTAGTAACCCCTAACAGGCAATAGATGATAATAGGCACCAAAGACGCAGAAGATAGGATAAACACCACCAGCATATACCAAGGATTGTCATAAAACTCAACTACCCGCGGGACAAGATCATATCCAAACAGTCCACACACACTTTGAAGAGTGCCATTAAAAATTCCTTGGCAAAACTCATACCACTTGATAAAGAGCTCCATCAGCAAACCTCACTTGATGAATACGACAAAAGTGCGATCAGCTTAACAGCATTTTATGAAATTGAAAACAAAGCTTTGTATATCTAAAACAACTTGTCTAACAATTTGTTATACATAGTTTTTTTATGAAAAAAGACAAAATCTA
>CAVJLP010000094.1:0-8641 GCA_963650525.1 Firmicutes bacterium CAG:534 | reverse complement strand
CACCTGCCTTTTTAGCAATAGATGCAGTGTCATCTGATGAGTTATTGTCATAGACGTAAATGGTTGCTTCAGGAAGAGCTTTACGAAAGTCTGTTACTACCTTCTCGATAGTTAATGCCTCGTTATAGCAGGGAATAAGAACCGCAACCTTGGAGAATGAAGGAGACTTGTTGTCGAGATCTTTTAAATTGTCACCTTGGGTTTGCTCACCATCTAATACATGGCACAAATCCTGCTGGGGGGGGTATTACCTTGATTTATATCGTTTTTCATTTTCTGTATAAACATAGCAATTAGAGCTAAACATTGTTTTATTGTACGTGCTTACGCACCAACATAATCAGAATACTTAATTTTACCTAATGCTTAACTTTCAATAAAGGACTAAAGACAGCTGTTAATGCGAGCACAAAAGCTAATTAAGTCTTCTGCTTAGATTTACTTTTTACCAGATCCTCACCACACGATGATCTTACTATAAGCCTAGGTAATAGCTCAATTCTCATAGGAATAGTTGAAAGATCATTAAGCTCCTTTATGAGTTGCTCGGCAGCCTTTTGTCCCAAAACAAACTTTCTTTGGTGCACTGTAGTTAAAGGTACAGCGATCATTGAAGATGCAGCAATATCATCATAGCCTGCAATCTTGAGATCTTCAGGTACTTTAATACCATGATTCATGCAATAGGAGAATACCCCTAAAGCTACCACGTCATTTATGCAAAAAACGCAATCAGGCTTTTCATCCATGATCTCATCCATGATCCTGTAAGCCTTATCATACTCGGCATCAATGTAAAAGATCCTTGTCAATACATTGATTTTTCTTAATCTCATCAAGGCTTCACTGCATCCGCGCTGCCTTTGTCGCGTAGTTTCAGCCTGTGGACTGCCCATGAGAGCTACCAGCCTTTTTACCTTGCAATTTTGGACCAAATGTTCTGTGAGATCATAAGCTCCCTGATAATTGTCATTTACAATGGAGGATACTAAGAAGGAAACAGAGTTATCGACGCATACCACCCTTATGCTGTTTTGAAAAAATATATTTAAATCATCGGCACGAGCAGTAACTGACAAAAGGATCACCCCCTCCACACGATAAGCACAAAGCATATTAAAGTAATGCTTTTCCTGAGTAGGATCACGCTGTGAATCACAAAGCAAAGTGCTAAAGCCCCTTGCGTGCAAAACAGAATTTATCCCCTGCACCACCGATGCATAGTAGGGGTTAGTAATATCCGGAACCACCACTCCGATGATTCCGGATTTATGCGTAATTAAGGATGCCGCTAGGGGATTTTTTGAATAACCCATAGCTTGCGACATTGTAATGATCCGCTGACGCATTCTTTCAGATACGCCCTTTTTTCCATTTAGGGCTCGGGATACAGTTGCAGGATTAACCCCACATTCTCTGGCAATATCTTTAATGTTGATCATATATAGTTGCCTTAGGCATCTTGCACCCTTTTAAAGATAAGAGGACGCAACAAAATTTATTCAAGAATTTGCCTCATAAAAGCATGAAACCTAAAAACGCATGTGACAACTGATGTTAAAAGCATAGCTTATGTAGGCTAATTTGATTCTACTTATATGTTAGATTGTAGCGCAACTGTTTGCCTACACCTTTGATTAGGATCTCAATCTTCAGACAAATAAAATCCCCCGCGCTGATGCAGAGGATTAAAAATGAATATAGAGAAACTGCAATCTGTGCCACAAAGCGCCTTGTTAGAGTGCAACAAGACATCTAAGAGCTAAAGCTTTAGTAAATAGTAGCAACTCATATAACGCTCTATGTACTCAAACTGCTCAATCTTCAGTGCTGAGATCTGCTAATCCTTATGCAATCCCTTGGCAATTAATGCATCAAGGTGCATGGAATCAGTCAAAAGCTTGTCATAGCGGAGATCAAGATCTGGCATGTATCTTAGATTAAGCCTCTGTGCCAAAGTTGATCTTAAATAGCCCTTAGCACTCTTAAGTCCCTGCATAGCCGCCTTGATCTCATCATCTGAATCAGTCAGAAATGAGATGTAGATGCGCGCATTTCTAAGATCAGGTGAGACATTAACCTCAGTGACAGTTGCCTTGGATACACGTGGATCTTTAATCTCATGCTGCAAGATAAGACTTATCTCACGGCGGATGGCCGATGCCACCCGCTCATTTCTTCCATAGGATCTAGGCATAACTTAGTCCAAAGTACGCTTAACTTCGACATTCTGGAAGACTTCGATCTGATCGCCTTCGCGAACGTCTTGGTAGTTCTTAACGCAGATACCGCACTCAAGACCGGCTTTGACCTCAGAGACGTCATCCTTGAAACGACGCAGAGAGTCAAGCTCACCTTCGTAAATCACCACGTTATCACGCAACACACGGATAGGAGCTGAGCGCTTGACTATACCCTCTGACACCATACAGCCGGCAATTGAGCCAAATTTTGGATGATGGAATACCGAGCGTACCTGAGCTAGGCCAATGATCTCCTGACGAACCTCTGACTTCAAAAGACCAGACATGGCCTTCTTCACATCATCAATTAAGTCATAGATGACGCTGTAGTAGTGAAGATCAACCGCCTCAGTCTCAATAACACGTCTTGCAGGACCATCAGCACGAACGTTAAAGCCGATGATAATGGCGTTAGATGCAGTAGCTAAGGTAGCATCAGTTTCAGTAATACCACCGACGCCAGATCCAACAATTGCAACCTTAACCTCATCATTACCAAGCTTTAATAAGGCATCAGAAATAGCCTCAACTGAGCCTTGAGTATCGGCCTTGAGCACGATATTAAGTTCAGATGCAGTATTGTCCTTAAACATGTTCTCAAGCTTGGCCTTCTGCTGACGGGCAATCTTAAGCTCACGGAACTTACCCTGACGGAAGAGCGCAACTTCACGAGCCTTACGCTCATCACGTACTGCAGTAACCTCATCACCTGCAACAGGTACACCTGAGAGACCATAGACCTCAACTGGCATGGCAGGACCTGCCTCATCAACAGTCTTACCGTGCTCATTACGCATGGAACGCACACGACCAAACTGCAGACCACAGAGGATGATATCACCCTTGTGAAGAGTTCCCTGACGGACTAAGACAGTTGCAACAGGACCGCGACCCTTATCAAGACGGGACTCAATGGTCACGCCTTCAGCCAGGCCATCCTTAACAGCCTTAAGCTCGAGCATTTCAGCCTGTAACATGATGCTCTCTAAGAGCTGATCAACACCCTGACCTGACTTTGCAGATACATTTACAAACTGGGTATCACCACCCATGGTATCTGGGATCACATTGTGCTGAATCAGTTCGTTGGTTACACGTGAGGGATCAGAATCAGGCTTATCAATCTTGTTGATAGCAACAATGATAGGCACCTTGGCAGCGTGGGCGTGCTGAATTGCCTCAATAGTCTGCGGCATCACACCGTCATCGGCTGCTACCACCAAAACCACGATATCTGTACACTGGGCACCACGGGCACGCATAGCTGTAAAGGCTGCATGGCCCGGGGTATCTAGGAAGGTAATACCGGTGCCACGGGTTTCAACGTGATAAGCACCGATACGCTGGGTAATACCACCGGCCTCACCTGCAGCAACCTTGGATTTACGGATGTAGTCCAAAAGTGAGGTCTTACCATGGTCAACGTGACCCATGATGGTAACGACAGGAGCACGGGCAACAGCCTCATGGATCTCACCTCTATCTGAGAGTAAGGATTCCTCAAGCTCGTTTTCCTTTCTTAAAACAACCTTGTGGCCCATTTCCTCAGCAACAATCTGGGCAGTTCCCTGATCAAGCACCTGGTTGATGGAGACCATCTCACCTAGCTTCATTAAGACCTTGATAACCTCTGAGGCCTTAACTGCCATCTTCTGGGCAAGCTCAGCCACAGTTACAGTCTCGCCGATCTCAACATCACGACTTACAGGCTGTGCCGGACGGTTAAAGCCGTGCTTTTGCTGATTTAGCTTGGCAGTGCCCTTGAAATTGAGCTTACCGGCCTTGCCACCCTTACGGCGATCGCCCTTGCCGCCGCGGGTATCACGCTCTTCAGTCTGCTGTCCGCCACGGCCCTGATTCTTCTGACGGCCACCCTGACCGCCATTACCTCTATCACGGTGACGACCACGGTTTTCAGCCTCGATCTCCTGCTGAGCCTCGGCATCTCTTACCACCTTGGAGGTACCATCATCATCATCGTTATCATTTGATGAGCGTGCAGCCTCCTCAGCAGCCCAGCGGGCCTCATTCTCCTCAGCAAGACGGCGGGTCTCCTCGGCCAAACGAGCAGCTTCTTCCTCGCTCTTACGCTGCTGCTCTTGCTCCTGCATGCGGCGAAGCTCTGAGGTAGCTGCATCCTCAATCTTATCCTTCTTATCAGCCTTTTGGGCATTAGCACGAGCTGCGGCAGCGGCAGCTTCCTTAGCCTTTTTCTGTTTTTCCAATGCTTTTTGAGCCTCTAATGCTTTGCGCTCTTCTTCAGCCTTGCGCTTCTCCTCAGCAATTCTCAAAGCTTCAGCCTCGGCACGAGCCTTTTCCTCAGCTTCTTTCTGCTTACGAGCGGCAATCTCCTTAGGATCGATGATCACCTTTTTCTTGCGAACCTCGACCTGAACCTTTTTAGTTCTTCCGCCCTGTCCCTGCAGGGTCAGGGTTGAATGGGTTTTCTTAGACAACGACATGCGCATCGGAGTCTGTGCCTTATCTTTATTATCTTCACTCATATTCGATGCACCCCGTTATTATTTAGAATCCTTAAACCAATACTCATTGCGAGCCTGCATGATAATTTCACCGGCCTTCTTAGGATCAAGACCATCGATATCAGTTAGATCATCAACTGCCTGATCAGCAAGATCATCACCTGACTTGATGCCGTGAGCAAAAAGCTGCTTGGCAAGGATCTCATCCACACCATCTAAAGCAGTAAGCTCGGATAAACCGGCATCAACTTGCTCCTTAGCCTTAGCATCAACTGCATTGATGGCATTTTGCTGCAAGATCTTAGCAGTCTCTTCATCTAGGCCCTCAATTGCGGTAAGCTCCTCCAAAGGAACATATGCAACCTCCTCTAATGAGGTAAAGCCTGCATCAGATAAGGCCTGAGCAAATTCATCATCAACATTTAAGCCTTCGGTAAATACCTGCAGGATCTTGTTATTCTCAGCCTTTAAGCCCTCTTCCATCTCTTGATCGGTCATGATCTTAAGATCCCAGCCTAAAAGTGCTGATGCCAAACGAACATTCTGACCGTTACGGCCGATAGCCAAAGCCAAATTATCCTCGGCAACACCAATTGAAATTGAATGCTGATCCTCATTGATGACGATGCGAGAAACTTCAGCAGGCTCCATGGCATTTGTTACATACTGCGCAAGATTCTCATCCCAGAGCACAACATCGATCTTCTCACCTGCGAGTTCATTAGACACAGCCATCACACGGGCACCACGCATACCGATGCAGGCACCGCGAGGATCGATACGGTGATCTTTTGAGCGCACTGCAATCTTGGCACGGCTACCAGGATCACGGGAGACGCCCATGATCTCAATTACATCCTCACCAATCTCTGGCACCTCAATTGAGAAGAGTTCCTTTAAAAACTCAGGTGAGGTACGAGTGCAGATGATCTGCGGGCCCTTGCCCTGCTCAGTTTTGATGTCCTCCATCAAAACCTTGACTCTATCACCTCTGCCAAAGGTCTCATGAGGAATTAACTGATCACGCTTTAACACAGCCTCAGCATTGCCCCCTAGATCAATTACCATGATCTCATGGGTCTGCTTTTTGACAGTGGCATTTACCACATGCCCAATATGGGCACGCTGCTCTGAGATAACCTGCTCACGCTCGGCATCCTTAACTTTTTGGGAGAGCACCTGTTTGGCAGTCTGAATGGTAATACGATCAAATTGAACAGAGGGGATAGGCTCTTCAACGATATCTCCGCTTGCAATACCTTCATGATCGATACGAGCAGCCTCAAGCGACACCTCAGATGCGGGGTTCTCAAGAGGACCTACGGTATCAACTACAGTCCAGCGACGGAAGGTGTCATAGGCCCCATCCTTACGGTTAATTGCTACACGTACGGAAATATCAACAGGATATTTCTTCTTGGTAGCAGTTGCTAAGGCAAGCTCGAGGGCCTCAAAGATCTTCTCCTTGGGAATGGCACGCTCGTTTGATAGAGCCTCGGCGATTGCAATGATTTCCTTACCCATTTTTCAAAACCTCATTTGGTGCTCTGATTGCTGTCGGAAGTATCCACAGGAGTATCACTATTTTTTATAGCGCTCTTGTGAGCTTTTTTATTACCCTTCTTATCCTTGGGGTTCTCAAAGACGGGAACTACGCGTGCCAACAGGATATTGGCAAAAGCAATTTCCAAGGTAAGAGAGTCTTCTGTTAAGACGGTTAAAACCCCATCCTCCACTTTCTGCAATGTTGCAGTGAACTTACGCTTGCCATCCTGGGCAATCTGCAGTTCAAATTTAACTTGTGATCCGACAAAACGTGCTGCCTGATCTTCGGTAAATAAAATTCGGTCCATACCAGGAGATGAGATCTCCAGAGTATATTTAGGAGCTATGGGATCAGCGACATCAAGTGCAGGTGAGATAAGATTTGAAAGCTCGCCACATTCATCCACGCCTACGCCGTTTGGACCTTCTACAAAGATCTGCAATACTGCGTGATCACGGCCACCGCGGTAGCGTATGCCCCACAGCTCCAAATTAGCAGCTTCAATAAAAGGCAGTGCAATTTCACGTACCTTCTCCTCAATTCCTGCCATTGACACCTCTAAATTTTTTCAAAAAAAAAGGCCTCATCTAAATGGGCCTTCTTATAAGTTCCACTTGTTTTTACACGGTTAAAATGCTTAAAGCATGAACCTCAGCACAACTTTATGGCTAAAGCTGAAGCATTTACTTTTATTTAAGCAAAATAAGAGTTTCTCTATCTTATTTAAATTACCGTGATCCTAAATACTGCTTATAAATTTCTTAACAGCATTACTTTAAGACGCAAAGATTTTAGTAGATATCCGCAAAAAAATCAAGTTTACAAATGTTTATCAAACTCAAAAGATTGTGCTTATAACTCAAGATTGATACTCTCTATATGATGAGCGACAATCATTTTCTGCTCAGGAGAGAATACTAAAGCCATTCTTACAAGCACACTACCTTCATGATAGCCTTCGCCATAATGTCTGCTCTTAATCTGCGCTATTGCCTCTTGCAGTCTCTTATCTGCATCCTCTCCTTCATGCACAAGTTTTAGCTCAAATACAAAATATCTCTTGCCTGCTAAAAACTCTACGTCAGAGCGACCAAAGGCATTATGCACCTCAGGTCGTGCAATTATGCCTCCACCACAGGCATAGATATTAAGCAGAGTTTCTAAGGCAGCCTCATTTACAATTGGATAATTGTTGTAATCTACACCTATTAAGAATCGATTTAGCCTCTCTGGGATCTTTTCTAAATCAACCGTAGCAAAAAGCTTTAAGGCACTTAACCCTACCCTCTCCTTAGGCCAATTATTCTCAAAAAGATGCTCTGCATACAATCTGCCCATTGAGGTAGCGACCTCTGCATTTGGATAATTGAGTATGACCTCTTCATCGTCTAGATCTGTTTGCTTGATGGAAAGATAACCAGTCTGATACAGCAAGGCATAATCACTTAGATGATCAACATCTCGTGATGAATCCAGATCGCTAAATGAAAGCTTAACATCACGACCATACTGGCTAGGATCCTGTAACGCATGATCTGCAATATAGTTTAAGAGTAAAGATGATTTGCCTCCTGATAAGTACCAGTAATTCATAAATCCATCTTCTGGTGAATTTAAAAATGAAAGAACTGACCAAGGAGTATGTACGTGAGTTAAAGCCTTTCTATCAAAGCAATAACCATCATAGCTTTCTTTAAGTTTGGCAAAGCATTCATCAACGCTGATATCCAATACTTTGGCTGCATTCTCGACAAAGGGAGCAAAGTACTCTCTTACCTCATCGTCGGTATACCCTAGCAAGGTGCCATATTTGGTATCAAGGCTGATGTCATTTACATAATTGGTATCAGAGAAAATACTGAGGTTTTTATATTTGCAGATGCCGGTAAAGAAGAAAAAACGCAGTCTGCCACTTATATCCTTTATTAGCGTATAAAACTTGTTAAGTTCACGGCGAATGTCTTTAAAAAGTTCCAGATCATTTAAGCAACTGTTTAAAGGCGCATCATATTCATCGATAAGCAATACTGGAGAAACATCATCACTTTCATGAGCATCAAAATAATCTTTAATTCTTGAAAGCACATCATCTTTATTAAATGGAAGAGTAAGACCTGCTTTTTTAAATGCCTTGTCTACATACTCATCCATCTGTGACTTGAATTCAGCAAGGGTCTTAAAGTTTTTGCATAGAGCAAAATTTATTCTGATGACAGGATAGGTTTTGTCATGCCACAGCTTTTCAATGGCTAAGCCTTTAAAATCCTGCAGACCGTTTTTAAAAAGGCTCTCAAAGGTAGAGATGAGTAAAGTTTTGCCAAAGCGTCTGGGGCGTGAAATAAATAATCTACCGCGTCTTACTGCTAACT
>CAVJLP010000093.1:0-8676 GCA_963650525.1 Firmicutes bacterium CAG:534 | reverse complement strand
CATATTATACAACTTGCGCAAACGTGTTTGATTCAAACAACATTGGAGTTTTAAGTTTATATTAGCCTTTTTAACAACGCAAATTACGCAACAAAAATCCACGCATTGCGTGGATTTAACATAATGTAAAAATTTTGGTAAATATCGTTATATTCTACTGTTTGTCAGCGATGTTTTCTTCAAGCTCTTCTTCAGGAGTACCAATTGCTGGGCCAACACCTAAGCGAGCATCACGGTGGCAGGCTGCTGCAGTGAAGACCACGTCAGTTGAAGAGTTCAGGGCAGTTTCAGTTGAATCCTGAATAACACCGATGATAAAGCCGATACCTACAACCTGCATGGCAATATCATTACCAATACCAAAGATGGAGCAGGCAAGAGGAATGAGCATTAAGGAGCCACCGGCAATACCAGAGGAGCCACAGGCGCAGAGAACTGCAACGATACACATTAAGAGGGCAGAGCCAAAGTCAGTATGAATGCCTAGGGTATTAACAGCAGCCATGGTCATGACAACTACGGTAATTGCAGCACCTGACATATTGATGGTGCAACCTAGAGGAATAGAAATGGAATAGGTTGACTTAGGAAGTCCCATCTTCTGACAAAGAGCAAGGTTCACAGGCAGATTTGCTGCAGATGAACGGGTGAAGAAGGCTGTCACTCCAGACTCTGATACGCACTTGAAAATAAGTGGGTAAGGATTTTGATGAGTACAGAAGAATACGATCAATGGATTGATAATAAATGCTACCATCAGCATGGATACAACCAGTACCACTACCACGTGTACATAGTTTAAGAGGTTGGAGAAGCCACCAGCTTCAGTGCATGATGAGTAAACTAGGCCCATAACACCTAGAGGCGCAAAGCGGATCACCATGCGGACTACGCCTGCAACACATTGTGCCAGATCATCTAAGACCTTCTTGGTGTTCTCATGAGAGAAACGGAACATTACACCTAAGGCGATACCCCATACCAGAATACCGATGTAGTTACCGTTTAGCAAAGCAGAGATCGGATTCTCAACTGCCTGATTGATGAAGTTTAAAAGAACTTCTTTGATACCAGATGGAGGATTTACGCCCTCGGCCTGATTAGCAAGTTCGGTAAAGGTTGACGGGAAAGCATAGCTCATTACCAAGGCCAAAGTTGATGCTAGAACCATGGAAATGAAATATAGGTAGATAACGGTCTTTAATGATGAATGCTGATTTTGTTTTTGCTTGGCAATAGCTGCTGATACCAAGACAAATACCAAAATAGGTGCTACTGCTTTTAAGGCTTTCACAAAGAGATTACCAAAGGCAGGTAATACGGTTTCATCATAAGGATAAACTAAAGCAAAAATGATACCTAAACATAGACCAATAATGATCTGCAGGATAAACGGTACCTTATTTAGAGTCTGCGCCAAGGGCGACTTAGGATTTACATTCTCTAGCATTGGCAGATATTCCGTAATTATTATTAATAAATACCGCAATTGCGGCTAACGTGTTTCATTATAGGAGTCTTAGCAAAAAATTAGCGAACAGTTTGCGATGTGAACGCCTATTGCATAAAAAATGAGCAAAAAAGGTGCATAAAGTGACTGTCTGAGAAATTATCGCAAAACCCTATAATAAGAATGCGGGAATATTGAGGAGCATAAGAAAACCCGGTCGATACCGGGTTTTGGGTGATGCTTTAGAAAATGAAAAGAATGAGGTTAGATAAGCTTTTCCTGCTCATCTTCGTTATTTTCATCAATTACCGGATTGGGATCGATTGCTGGGCCAGTACCTAGACGGGCATCACGATGGCAGGCTGCAGCGGTTAATACGACGTCTGTTGATGAGTTTAGGGCAGTCTCAGTTGAATCCTGAATTACACCAATGATAAAGCCAATACCTACAACTTGCATAGCAATGTCATTACCAATACCAAAGATGGAGCAGGCAAGAGGAATAAGCATTAAAGATCCACCTGCAATACCAGAGGTACCGCAAGCACAGAGTACTGCGACAAAGCACATGAGTAGGGCAGATCCAAAGTCAGTCTGAATGCCAAGAGTATTAGCTGCAGCCATGGTCATGGTGACCACGGTAATGGCAGCACCTGCCATATTGATGGTACAGCCTAGGGGAATGGAGATGGTATAGGTAGATTTTGGCAATCCCATCTTCTGGCAAAGAGCAATGTTTACCGGAATGTTAGCTGCAGATGATCTGGTAAAGAAAGCGGTAATTGCAGACTCTGACAGGCATTTGAAGATGATGGGGAAAGGATTTTTGTGAGTGCAAAAAGCAACCAAAATAGGGTTTATCACCAAGGCTACAATGAGCATGGAGGAGACCAACACTAAAACCACGTGTACGTAATTTAGGAGGTTTGAAAAGCCGCCAGCCTCAGTGCAGGAGGAATAGACCAGACCCATAACGCCCAAAGGTGCAAAGCGGATCACCATGCGTACTACGCCTGCAACACACTGAGCGAGATCATCTAGGACCTTCTTGGTGTTATCGTGGGCAAAGCGGAACATTACGCCTAAGGCAATTGCCCAAACTAGAATACCTATATAGTTACCGGTCTCAAGGGCAGTGATCGGATTTTGTACAGCCTGCTTGAGGAAGTTTAGTAAAACGTCCTTGACTCCTTCTGGAGGATTTACTCCATCTGCCTGATTTGCAAGTTCTGCAAAGGTTGAGGGGAAGGCATAGCTCATTACGAGGGCTAGAATAGTAGATAAGGCCATGGAGATGAAATACAGATAGATAACACTTTTTAAAGATGAGTGCTGATCTGTTCTTTGCTTGGCAATAGCAGCTGATACCAAGACAAATACCAAAATAGGTGCAATGGCCTTTAATGCAGATACAAACAAGGTGCCGAGGGCTGGCAACACGACGGTGTCATTGGGGTATACCAAAGCAAAGATGATGCCTAAGCATAGACCAATAATAATCTGTAAAATAAAGGGGACTTTGTTTAAAGTCTGCGCAAGGGGAGACTTGGGGTTGATGTTCTCTAGCATAGAAAATCCGTAAAAATGATCGGATAGGACAGGATGTTTTGGCAAAAAATACCTGACTCCTGCTTTATTTTTGCCGCGATTATACGCCATTTTGGTACTTTTGATCCTTTGAGTAATCTGTAAGAGAGGAACTGTACTTTTAATGATTTGCAAGCAGAATTTGCGTATGCGTTATACTTTTTAAAAAAAGAAGGTTTGTTTTATAGAGTTGGACAGTTTATGAGCACCGTGATCGCTTTTGATTTTGGATTGAGACATATAGGTGTTGCAAGCGGCAATACTAATACAGCCATTGTCAGCCCTAGAGCTGCCTTAAAAGCCAAAGACGGGATCGTGGATCCTATGGCTTTAAAAAAGCTTATTTCCGAATGGACGCCTGCACTATTAGTGGTAGGACTTCCTTTAAATGCCGATGGCTCTGAGCAGGAAATGACTAGAAAGGCGCGTAAATTTGGTAATCGTCTGAGCGCTACTTTTAATTTAAAGGTCGCCTTTGTGGATGAGCGCTATAGCTCGGTTAGTGCTAAGGAAGAGATTTTTGCAGATGGAGGATTTAAAGCTTTAAAAAACGGCAAGGAGAGGATCGACAGCTTAGCTGCGGTAAATATTCTTGAGCAGTATTTTAATTCTTTGGGTTAAGATCCAAAATCTTTCTGAAGTTAAACTGTGAATGCAAAATAAGGCAATTTCTATGGATCAGCAACAAAAGCTCTCATTAATTTCCCAAAATCTGCAAAATGTTGAGGATGCCTTAAAGAAACTTGAGCTCTGGGCTTTGGATGAAGAGGGACGTCCTGATGATGAGGCCTTTTTAAGTAGCATTCCTTTTTGTCTAGATACGATGGAATTTCATCAGTGGCTACAGTTTGTGCTTTTGCCTAAAATGCGTGAGCTTTTGCAGACACCATCTTCTCTGCCAAAAAAAATGGCCATCCATGCAGCAGCAGAGGAATACTATCGTGGTAAATGGCGGAAGTATCGCAGTTTGTTAAATGCACTGCGAAAATTAGATGCCTTGTTTTTGTAGTAGCAAAAAAAAGTTAAGACTTTAGCAATGCAAGAAATTTATGCATTGCCTAAGCCTGTCATCAATCCTTAAGAGCTCCGTCATTAGCAGCCACGCTGTTATCGTAATCGCTTACAGGCTTAATGGTATTTAGATCATTGGTTTTAAGATCCTCTTTTGGGACTAACAATCCTTTGTTTTCATCGTCTATATCGATGGTTTTGCCGTCCATTTCTCTTAGTGTTTTGGGAGCGTTAACGGCAAAACTTGCGATCATTTTGCTTAAATTGCCACGCCCTGATAAAAGTCTGTCTCCAAACTCATTAAGTGCTCTTTCAAAGCCTTCTTTCTTTTTAATGACATCATCATAGGAGCGTTTCACCAGCTCAAATTTATCGGCTATTTTCTGAGCCTCATGGGCAAGCTCGCGAATATGGTTGTTCTGGCGTGATAGGACCCACAGATTAGATACTACTTTTAAAGAAGGAATAAGAGTGGATGGCGATACCAGATAGATATGTCGTTCCTCGGCGTAGCTGTAGATTGAATGATCATTATTAAAGGCGGCCTGTAGAGCACCGTCTAGAGGAACGAACATGAAAACAAAGGAGGGGCTGTTTAAGCTACGATAGTTCTGATAGGCACGTTTGCTAAGTCCATCAATGTGATTTTTAATTGACATGAGATGGGCGCTGATAGCCTTTTGTCTATCATTTTCATTATCGCTTGCACAAAGCTCGGCATACGCTGTAAGTGAGCATTTGGCATCAATAATTAAAGAGCGGTTTTCAGGAAGTCTGATAACAACATCGGGGCGTCCGTTTTCACCAAGGGCTCTGTCACCTGCAACCTCGCGCTCGTATTCAACACCATTGGTAAGACCTGATGCATCTAATACGCGCTCAAGTTGTAGCTCTCCCCACATTCCCTGTGTTTTGCCACCTGATTTTAAAGCCTTGGTAAGATCTAGGGCCTGCTTAGATAAGGTCTGCTGCGCCTCCTGCATATTTTTAAGCTCAGATGAAAGTCTGCCAGACTGCTCATAGCTTTCCTTGCGCGTTTTATCCAGTAATTCTCTAAATTGTCTAAGCTCTTCCTTAAATGGATCTAGGGTGGTCTTAAACTGCGCATCGGATCTTTGTTTTAAATCCTCAGCACGTTCCTTAAGCATTCTCTCGCCTAAAGCGGATAGACGGCTTTCAAGCTCATGCTGTGCAATTTTAAAGCTCTCCTGCTGTGACTGCAGCCGCTCATTAAAGGCACTCTTAAGTGCGTTTTCCTTATTTGCAGCATTTTGTAAAAGCTCCTGCTCGCGTCTTTTAGTGCTTAAATTTAGCTCCTGTTCTCTTTTTTCAAAGAAGGAGCGAAGTTCCTCCTCGCGCTCTCGTGCCTGCTTTTCCAAATATTCTCTGTTTTCCTCGGAATTTTTTAATTGAGTTTCCAACCGTGCTTTGTATTCACTTACTTCATTAAATTTATCCTGTAGGGAGTAAAGATCAGATGAAAGCTTGTTCTTATTAAAATTTAAGTGCTCATTATCCTTATTTAAGGCAACAAGCTGTTCTCTGGAGGATATAAGCTCCTGCTTTACCCCATGTAATTCCTCGTGCACCTTATCAAGACTCTGCTTAAGATTATTTATGTTTTCCTGAAGATTATTGTTTTCAATGATCAACTGTTTTTCTGATAGCTTTGTTGCAGTAATCTTCCTTAAATTTGCAAAAATTATCGAGGCAAGTACAAGGATTAGGCAGAATAAGATAATAACAGTGATCGGGGATACAAGTTCTAGGGGAAAGGCTGCAGACTGTGACGACATAGAAATCTCTTTTGCAAACAAAGTGTTACTTTTATAACCAGTCTTTTTTTTACCATCAAGGTATTGCACTACATAGACAAGTTATCATCAGTAAACAGAAAATTCCTGATTTTTTTAAACGCTTAGCAGGTGGTGCTGCTACTGGTGTGTTTTAAAAATTGTACACTGTTTAAGGCTTTTTTAGTGATATGTGTTTAAAAAATTATCTAAAGCTTATAAATAAGCGCTACTTTGTTATAAAATTTACCTAATTAGTAAGCTCAGTCTTGAGTTGTATCCGATCAAAGACCCTCTCCTTAAATTGTGAATGAAAAGTTTGCTATGACATCTAAAAACGGTTCCTCTTTTAAAATTGTAAATTCCAATGATCTCAGTGTGCTAGCTTCGGTATGTGCCTATATTATTAAGTCACATCCATTATCAGATGTGCTTGCCCATGAGAATGTGCTGGTGATGAACAGCGGCATGCAGACCTACCTTTCACAGGAGATTGCCTTAAAAAATGATGTCTGTGCCGGGATCAACTGGTCTCAGATCTGGATCTTTATCTGGGATTTATATAAAAAGCTTTTTAAGGTTGAGGATAAGCTAAACCGTTTCTCAAGAGATTCCATGGCGTGGTCGTTACTTGGACTTAAGGATACTTGGTCATGCTCAAAAGATGGAGATCCTGACTTAATAAAGCGCTATAAAAGCATATTCGAGCCTTTGAAGAACTACGTCAAGGATGAAGCCTTTGCCGAGAATGATTCTGGGATCATGGCTTGGGATCTGTGCTTTCGTATTGCTGATACCTTTGATCAGTATCAAATGAATAGACCTGAGTGGATCAGAGCCTGGAATAAGCTTAGCTATGAAGATTTTGACCGTTATGTACAGGATCCTTCATTTCACGGTAAGGTCTATGATGTCCTCTTAAAAGAATCGCCAAATTTCAATAAAGTAGCAACACTAACCGATCCTGATCTTCAGGCTATAAGCAAAGGTTCTGTAATTGCACCTCAGGTAAAGGCCAATGACTGGCAACCTCTTTTGTGGTTAATGCTCAAAAAAAATCTAAAAGGCTATGAGACGTATCAATCTAAAAAAGACAAACCCTTTGCCTATAAGGATCGTGTAGAAATCTTAGATGATCTTAAGGAGCTGTTAGATAATGGTAGCTTAGATCCTGTGCAGAAGCGAGCCATTCCTGAGCGACTATTCATCATGGGCGTAAGCTCCATGCCTGAGCAAGTGATGGATTTCTTCAGAATTTTAGGAAAACATGCTGATGTTTATTTGCTGTTGATAAATCCTTGCCGTGATTATTGGGGAGATATCGATAACAGCAAGAAGGCTTTGGCAGAGATCCGCTCAAGAATGCGTACCGGCGATCCCTTAAGCTTAATTAAGCATGAGCTTGGAGAGGATACACTTTTAGATCTATCTGAATCTCAAAATACTGAAGACTTAAGATATGGTGATAATGGAGAACTTGAAGGTGGAAATGCCTTACTTACAGCCTTGGGACGTCAGGGCAGAGATATCCTAAGCCTGTTAGTTAAGCCAAATGAAGCCCCTGATTTTATTAATTGTTTTGTAAAGCCTCAGGGGAGGGATGTTTTATCCTGCATCAAACGTAATCTCCTTACCTTAGATGATGCCGAGGTTTCAGAGATAGAGGATGGGGATAACAGTTTAATCTTCTGCTCATGCCATACCCAAACTCGAGAAATTGAGGTCCTGCGTGACAGCATTTTGCAAAAATTTAAGGAGGCAAAGGATGCAGGAGAAGAGTTACTGCCACGCGATATTTTGGTGATGACGCCGAATATTGAGCAGTATGCAGCTCAGATTGAAGCGGTGTTTGGCAGTATTGACAGAAAATCTCCAAATTACATTCCGTATTCAATAGGCGACAGAACCGTTGACCGAGAAAGCCCGGTTACCTCTGCCATCTTAAAGTTATTGGATATAGGTAATACCCCAGTTACCTTGTCCTTCATTATTTCGCTTTTGCAGATCCCAGAGATTGCACTTTCCTTTGATATCACCACTGATGATGCTCAGATAATTTCCAATTGGTGTATGGAGGCTAATGCAAGATGGGGCTTAGATGAGGTAGAGGCTAACGATGAGGCTGCTGTCAAGGATATTCCTTGGACCTTTAAAAAGGCTATATCGCGTATGATAAAGGGAGCCATGATCGGGGAGGATGTTGATGAGTGCGGTGAGCTCTATGACAGCATCGAAGGATCAGATCTGAATCTTCTTGGGCGTTTTGAAAACTTTATCACCAAGCTTATCGAGATTAGAGATCTCTTTACCAAAAATAAGGATAAAGATCTCAGACTTGATAAACGCTCCTATCAAATAAATGATAGTGAGAATATAGAAGAAGAGCTGGCCACCCAGGATCGTCCCATGATTGAGGTTTTGGGAGAGTTCTTTAGAGATTTTATTAAAAACTGCGATGGCGAAAATAGGGCTACAGAGTTTATCCGTACCTTAGGTGGCATGACTAAGATCTTACCTGAGCTTGGTAATAGGCCTAAGATCACTTTAAGAGTTTTAGCCTCGATGCTATCTAATGCCTTTGCAGCCAAGGTTGATGAAAACTCCTATTTAAGAGGTAAGGTCAATTTCTGCTCTTTAATGCCGATGCGTGCTGTGCCATTTAAACATATCTTCATCTTAGGACTTAATGATGGAGATTTTCCGCGTAAGGAGCGCTCTCCTGGTTTTAATTTGATCACGTTAAGACCTTTTTTCAGACGTGGTGATCGTTCACGCTCGGTAGATGATCGTTATTTATTTTTAGATGCCATATTATCTGCGCAACAGAGCATTACC
>CAVJLP010000092.1:0-8680 GCA_963650525.1 Firmicutes bacterium CAG:534 | reverse complement strand
GCCTACAGGAAGTCCCTTTAAGGATGCATAATCAATTTTCTTTGTTGTCATGTGCACTACCCCACAAACGAAGGACTATATACTTTTAAAAGCAAGTTAAACGCTGAGGATCTTCATCTTTATAATAGAGTACTATAGCATGACTCTATGCTTGTAAAAGGAACAATAGTGCCTAATCTACGTCAATAATTATCATTCCTAAAATCAATTATCCATGCAGGAATCATATAAATAAAAATTGAGTTTTAAGGAAAAATATGGGATTTAAAAAGATGCCAAAATTCCCAAAAAAGCAATTGTTAACTCATGCAATTTAGGCAGGGCAAAGAGAAATTAAAGACATAAATTCTCCCTAAAGAGATTTCTTTAGGGAGAATAAATTTTATAAAAATCAGAGAATTAGCGCAAAATAGCTGCTAAATTTTGAGGATCACAAACCTGCAACATAGACTTCAATACAGCAGGATTGCCAGTAACGATATTTCCAGTCTTAACATAGTTTGGAGTACCGGCAAAATCAGTTAGCAAGCCACCGGCTTCACGAATAATTATTTCACCTGCAGCGTAATCCCAATCCTTAAGACCTTGCTCAAAGAAACCATCATAGCGACCACATGCAACATAGCACAGATCCAATGATGCAGCCCCCATACGGCGGATATCTGCACAGTTATCTAGCATACGGCCAAATAACTCAAGATAAGGCACCATACGCTCACGGAAGCGTACTGGGAAGGCGGTACCAATAATTGCACCATCTAAGGAGGTACGTGAGCCAACACGGATACGGCGACCATTTAACATGGCACCCTCACCACGGGCTGCAGTGAACATTTCATTTAAGAAAGGATCGAAAACGACACCAACCTCAACCTTACCGTTGTGACGTAAGGCGATGGATACTGCACACTGAGCAATACCCTGCACGAAGTTAGTGGTACCGTCGATAGGATCGATTACCCATACATACTCAGAATCTTTATTGCCGGTGATACCTGATTCCTCACCTAGGAAGGCGTGATCACGGAAGGACTTCTGCAAGATGGAAATAACAGTACGCTCACACTCACGATCAATATCGGTGACGAGATCGTTCTTCTTTTTTTCTTCAACAGAGAATTGCCCCTGCTGACCTAAATTGCGGGCGATTAAGTTTCCCGCTGCACGCGCCGCACGCACAGCAATATTAAGCATAGGATGCATATGGTAAGATCCCAAATTGTGAAAAAGCTTGCGTATTATATGCGATTTTCACAATTTTTGGCAAAAATATGGGGATTATTCATGGCAACAACCATCACATCTTTTGACGACATCATGATCAATCTAAGCCATTTAGGCGTAAATGAGGATCACTATCAGTGGCTAGGCTTTATCGAGGGCGTGATAGCAAGAGGCTGTGAAATAGGATCTTCAGCCCTAAGCAAGGCTGTTGCAGATATTCTAAACGGTGGCATGCCCCTGCCCGGAGCCTTTACCGCCTTTGTTACCAATTTAGCGCTGGAACTTAAGGATAAGCTTGCATCAAGTGCCGATGAGCCCTTCTTCTTTCCAGGTGCCAAAGCTAAAAACAGCGTCAAGCTTAAAACACTTTCAGATCTTGCAACCGGATTAAATCTTGGATTGTCGGTAAATTCAAAAGGAATAGTTGAGCATGAAATTCATGATGAGAACCTTAAGGATTTTATGAATGACTTAGCCTCCATCTCCCAAGTTGACACTGGGGATGACATGGATGAGGATGATCTAAAGGCCGTGCTTGATTATCTGGCAACTGAGCTTCGTCGCATCTACAGGCAAAATCATAAGTGATCAGATCTCTTGCCCAAGATCCTGCAGATGAGCTCTGCAGGACTTGTCTCTATGCAAGTGGATCACGTCCTGGCAACATCAAAAGCTGCTGTTGTAGCTCCTGCATTTCATCACGCACCGCTGCCGCCTCTTCAAATTTAAGATCACGGGCAAGCTTTAGCATCTGCTCTTGCAATTCATCAATTCTCTTAGAAAGTGCCTTAGGATCAAGTAGCTGCCTTTGATGCTGAGCCTCCCACTCCTTTCTACTAGGACCACTCTTGCGTTTTTCCGCAGGTACCTTAAAGGAGGCAGTATCAGTGATAGCAAGCTCCATAATATCAGTGATCTTCTTTTCAATCTGCCTGGGAGTTATGCCATGATCCTGATTAAACTTCATCTGGATCTGACGGCGACGGCTGGTTTCATCTATCGTTACCTTCATCGAATCCGTCATCTTATCTGCATAGAAGATAGCCTTACCGCGCACATTACGTGCTGCACGGCCTACGGTCTGGATAAGAGATCTAGAGGATCTTAAAAAACCTTCCTTATCGGCATCTAGTACAGCAACTAATGACACCTCCGGCATATCAAGGCCCTCACGCAAAAGATTGATACCTATAAGAGCATCAAACTCACCTAATCTTAAATCTCGTATGATCTCCATACGCTCGACTGCATCGATATCAGAGTGCAGATACCTAACTCTAATACCGTGCTCATCAAGATAGGAGGTAAGCTCCTCGGCCATCTTTTTCGTTAAAGTGGTAACTAAGACACGCTCATTACATTTGGCCCTCTCCCGGATCTCAGACATGACATCATCAACCTGAGTTGCAACCGGTCTTACTTCAATTTCAGGATCCAAAAGACCTGTGGGACGGATAAGCTGCTCTGCTATCTGCTTTGAGCGTTCAAGCTCATAATCTGCAGGGGTTGCAGAAACATAGACAGTCTGAGGCTGCAATGCAGAGAACTCTTCAAACTTCAAAGGACGGTTATCAAAGGCCGAGGGTAGTCTAAAGCCAAAGTTGACCAGAGATTCCTTGCGGCTGTGATCACCTCTGAACATGGCACCTATCTGCGGCACAGTAACATGCGACTCATCAATAAAAAGCAGGCCATCTTTTGGCAGATAATCAAAAAGACATGGAGGCGGCTCCCCCTCCTTGCGTCCTGTAAGATAGCGTGAGTAATTTTCAATACCTGAGCAGTAGCCTAGCTCATTTATCATCTCAATATCATACTGAGTACGCTCACGCAGTCTCTGCTCCTCTAGGAGCTTGTTCAGAGATAAAAACCACTTACACCTATCATTAAGCTCAAGCTTTATGTCCTCAACTGCCTTATCAAGTATGCTTTTGGGAGTTACATAGTGAGTTTTTGGAAATATGGTCACTCGGGGGAGATCGGCCGTAATTTCACCTGTCAGCGGATCAAAGCGCTTGATGCTTTCAATCTCATCATCAAAAAGCTCAATTCTTATGGCATAGCCATCAGAGTCTGAGGGGTAGATATCAATGACATCGCCGCGTACTCTAAAGGTTGAACGCTCAAACCCGAGATCGTTTCTGGTGTACTGAAGAGTTGCTAGGCGATCAAGGATAGCAGCTCTGTCAATAAACTCTCCGCGACTTATATGCAGCATCATCTTAAGATAGGTCTCAGGCTCACCTAGACCGTAGATTGCAGATACAGAGCACACCACAATCACATCCCGTCGCTCCATCAGTGCCTTAGTTGCCGAAAGACGCATCTGATCGATGTGATCATTTACCTGCGCATCCTTTTCAATAAAGGTATCAGATGATGGAACATAGGCCTCAGGCTGGTAATAATCATAATAGGAGACAAAATACTCCACCGCATTATTTGGGAAAAACTCCTTCATCTCACCATAAAGTTGAGCTGCTAGGGTTTTATTATGCGAAAGGATCATGACCGGCCGGTTCATCTTGGCAATGATAGAGGCCATGGTAAAAGTCTTGCCCGAGCCTGTAACACCTAAGAGCGTCTGATCGTGAAAACCCTGCTCAATACCATTTACTAATTTTTCAATAGCCTCTGGCTGATCACCAGATGGTGCAAAGGGAGCATGCAGCTCAAAAAGCCTGTGTATTGCCATTTTCTATCCATGTTCTAAGATTTGGAGCTATTGTACCTAAAGTTCCAATATTTTTTTAAAGAGAACAATAGTTTCTTAAATGTTTGATAAATAATAGTTTTTACATTTAATCAGGATTTTTTTACTAAAGTTTTTAAAGTAAATTCAAAAGTTTGTTGACACAGAGAAAAAATCTATTATAATGGCACACGTTTTCTGACTTTGTTTGAAAACATTTTTTGAGTTCCTCCTTAGTTCAGTCGGTAGAACGGCGGACTGTTAATCCGTATGTCGCTGGTCCGAGTCCAGTAGGAGGAGCCAGGAATAGCTTTTAAAGCTAAATATCCGGTCCCAATGGTCCGGATTTTTTATTTCTATTTAGGCTTATTTCAAAAGGTTATTCCAACCTATACCCTCACGTACGCCTCAAAACACTTCTTCTCTAGCGAAAATACCATGGCATAACGCACAAGTTTCTTATTAGAACCAGGGCGTAATTCCTCACCATAATGCTTGTCATTGATCTGTTTTACCGCCTGCTCAAGCATAGTTGCAATTTGCTCATCATCCCTTGCTACCTTCAATTCAAGCACAAAAAGGAAATTGTCGGCCTCAATTTCAAGATCAGAGCGTCCCAAGCTATTAGGACGCTCACAGATCACCTTATGCCCTGAAGCAATCACGGAAACTGCTATCAAAGATCGTAAAATGTATTCATTGGTAATAGGAAATCCATGATAAGGAATTGCAAGTAATAACGCATTTAGAGCTTTTACGAGAGCTTCTATATCATCCTTTAAAAAGCAATCATAGATGTTGTTTTGCACCTCAAAGCTTACCAAGTTCTCACCATAAAGTGAGCCCATTGAATCTGCAACCTCATCGTTAGGATAATTTAATATCACCCGCTTTGGACCATGCTTGCCCTTAATAGTTAGGTAACCTGCTTGAAATAATAAGGCCTGATCATCAAGTTTTGAAAGTACCTTTGATGAATTTAGGATATCCAAAGGAACTATCTGATCTAAACCATACTCTCTAGGATCTTTTAAGGTATGACTTTTAAGATACTTTAAAAGTACTGTAGGCGCACCTGCTGACTCGTACCAATAATTTTTAAATCCCTTCTCAGGCATATCTAGGAAATTTAGGCTAGACCAAGGATTAAACACGTGACTTGAGGCCTCTTCATCAAAGCAATAGCCATCATATGCTTGAGCCATCTCATGAAGACAATCGTCGACGCTTATTTCTTGGATTTTAGCGGCTCTTTTAAGATAAGGCATGAAATATTGCCTAATCTCATCGCTGGTATAGCCAAGCAAGGTGCCAAATTTCGGATCCATGCTGATGTCGTTTACAAAATTAGCTCCCGAGAAAAGTCCTAAATTCTTATACTTACAAATTCCGGTGATCAAAAGAAAACGAAATTTCGAGCTATGCTTCTTGAGAATATCAAACAAGGAAAAAAGCTCACATCTTACCGCATCAAAGAGCTCTATATTATCTAAGGCTTCATTAAGAGCTGCATCATACTCATCGATAAGCACCACTAAGCGAGTATTGATATCTAGTAGCTGCAACATGCGATCTAAAGCAGAGACAATATTTTGCGAGCCTAATTTCCCAAGATCTGGTAGATGTAGTCCTGCATTTTCCACTGCAGAGAAAATCTGATCTTCAAATTTGTGCAAAAAACCTTCAAAGCTATTAAAGGATCGGCAACTTATAAAATCAAAATGAACTACAGGATAAAAAGAGTCTTTCCATACTGGTGCTATCGCAAGTTTTTCAAAATCCTTCGCGCCATTTGCAAACAATGCATGAATGGTATTTACCAATAAGGTCTTGCCAAAGCGACGTGGGCGGGATAGAAAGAGAAATTTCTCGGTTTTGCACATCTCATAGATTAAGGAGGTCTTATCCACGTAAATCTTATTAAATCTACGCAAGGCAGAAAAATCACTAAATCCAATAGGCAAACTGGTAAATGCAAGATCATTTTGGCAAGCGTTAACCATACCTACTATCTCCAACTATCGATTGCGGATCACTCTATTTCCCCTTACTATAACTCAAATCCAATAAAAAAGGACGCCCGTAGACGCCCTAATAGCTATGCAGAGGCTATGGTTATTCTGGTAACCACTTAGCTACGATCTCATCGTATTTGCCACTTTCCTTGATCTTCTTAATACCGTCATTGAGCTTATCGATCAACTGCTCATTGCCCTTACGGGTGATGATACCAAGCTCAGCTGCGCGCACCAATGACTCCTTAAGATACTTAAGATCAGTATCATGAGTCTGAGCCAAATAATACTGATGTACCGGAGTACCAGTTACAGCAGCATCACAGCCCTTCTTCTTAAGCTCCATGTAAGCCTCAGGCATGGTGTTGAAGGTAATGGATTCAGCCCCCTCGATATTCTTCACGATCTCAGCACCGACAGATCCTAACTGTACGCAAACCTTACGATTCTTCAGATCATCCATGGTGTGAATTTGACCTTCGAAATCCTTATGGATCATGATGCCCTGACCTGCAACGGTAATACCGTCAGAGAAGAGCACTTTCTTCTCACGCTCAGGATTTTTGGAAATACCAGAGATAGCAGCTTCCTGGATACCACCCATAACAGCAGGCAAAATTGCATCAAAAGGCATTGCCACCATGACAGGCTTAAAGCCCTCAACCTCACCGATGGCATTGATGAGATCGATTTCAAAGCCCACAATCTTACCGTTTTCAGTAAATTCAAACGGTGGGAAGGTAGGCTCAGTCGCAAAATTAATTTCAGGAAGATCGGCTGCTTGGGTACCAAAGGCAGTCATCATCGCAATGGCAGCACAGCTTGTAGCAAAGAACTTGGATAACTTCATGTATTAACGCGTGCTTCCACACGCTCCTCAAAAAAGTACAAATTGCAGTCTTTGTATTAGACTATAAATAGTATGCACCATGAAACTACATTTTTAGAAATTTTTAAAACTTCAGGATTAATTTGTCCATAAAGGGTGCAAGAAAAGCACAAACGGTGCTATCCAAAAGACGCTTTACGCCCAAATTGGGTGACAAATCTGTAACTATGGACAACGATCCCTCCTTGAGATAAATTCAAGGGGGGATTTTTCGCTATAAAACCTCGGACATTTCATTCTGCAGTGCTTCTAGAGGATCATCATTTGCAGGATCTTCAACTGTAGGATCATGATCATAGTCAAGCTCATCTAGCGAGCCTTCCTGCGCGGTGGTAGGCACTTGCACCCCCATGATCTTAAAGAGCTCGGCTTTCTTCTTTGTGATCTCATCGAAATACCAACCATCCCTGAATCTTGTCATCATGATGTTATCGAGCTTGGCAATAAGCTTGCAGTCGCTGTCGTACATTACGGTGTATTTATTTTTATTGGACTTAGCGACATCGTTCCAGTTCTTTACACGATGGCGAACCATCGTAAAGATGAAGGATGCGAGCATCTGCAGGAATAACTTGCTGTTGAAGGATTCATAGGAGTGAACTCTCACGCGGTTACACTTAAGTCTTGATTTGATGGTGTTGAAAGCATATTCAACGTGATTACGATTTTCATAGGCCATAAAGGCTTCGACAGGATCACTTACGACGTTGCTAATTAGCACGCGTACACCTTTGAGCTTTAAAGCCTTGTTCACCTTGCTCATGGAGATGGTTGCTCTGCCATCGTGTTGCTCGGTATATAAATCGATAAACTGCATGGCAGTAGACGATAGCGTTTTAGGCTCCTTGTTATAGAGCTCTACGTATTTAAGCAGATTGGTTTTTAAATTATTGGTGTGTTCAGCATTGATCTTCTCATCGTAGTAGATGTGTACGTATACCCATGCTTTGTCTTTATTGAGGTTACGCTTGCCCTCAACCGGCATACGCTCATAGCGCCAATTAACTTTCAATGTTTTACAGGTCTGACCTAAGAAGGCAATGCCGTTATCCCAGTTTAATAATTCGGCATAATTTTCCATAGCGTAGTCATGTGCAAAGCCCTCAGCATTAACCTTACAGTTGCAAATGAAACTGAAGTCATTGCGCAGGTAGTCACTGATATTGTCGGCACTGGTATACCCTCTATCAGATACCATGATCACACTGTTGGCGTTAACTCCAATCCTTGTTAAATCAGCAATAGTATTCCTGACAGTGATCACATCTGGCACCGAGCCTGAAATTTGGCGGTAATAGCAAGGAAGTCCAGTTTTCTGATCAACAATCATCAGCACATTAACCTGAGGAATTGGCAGTCCATCCTTACTATGTCCAAATTCGGCACTGGAGATGTTTGCAGTGGTTGAGATGGAGGTGGAATCTAAGGCAAAGAAATTATGGCCATCAAGACCTTTATGCTCTTTGTCCGCCTTACGATATTCCTCATGTAAGTTCTTAAAGAAGCGCTCTGTATCGTCTTGGGAAATTGATTTAAAGATCTTGCTTATAGCTGAGCCTGTAAGAGCTCTTTGATAGGGAAGATAGGTACGCTCAGCGAATTCCTCATAGTGGCTTAATGAGCTGTCCTGCTCAATTACCAAGAAGTAGGCTAGGGATAGGAGTTTTCTATCTAATGCTTGATGGGGGAAGGTACGCTTGAGTGCTCTGTGAAATGGTGTACCAGATACTATCTGCTGTAATGCCCAGGTAGCGCCACCATGTAGCTTCTGTACCTTGCAGCGCTCCTCTAAGGTAAAGTTCTCTGCGTCTATAGGTTTGAACTCAAGCTTACCGCCTTTATGTCTTATTACCTTGAACT
>CAVJLP010000091.1:2265-8683 GCA_963650525.1 Firmicutes bacterium CAG:534 | reverse complement strand
TTAAATGGCAGAGAAATTAACGCAATAATGGACTACTTTATGACGCAGTCCAACAGTGTTGAATTTTGCTAAGAAAAATTACAAGCATGTAGTTTACCTAAATTTTTTTGAGGATCCTGACTATGCCTCCGTTTTTGCTGGATCATTGGATATTGATAACATTGTAATGTTGCTATCTGCACTGCTTGGAAAGAATGCAATTTTTAAGACTGGGGAGACTGTGCTGGTGCTAGATGAGATACAGGATTGCCCAGAGGCACGAACTGCATTGAAATTTTTTAGGTTTGATGGGCGCTATGATGTCATTGCTACAGGTTCTCTTCTCGGGGTGAAAGGCTATGGCAAGGAGCCGAAATCTATTCCAGTAGGTTTTGAAACCGTGATCGATATGTATCCGCTGGACTTTGAGGAATTTCTCTGGGCAAACGGAATTTCAGAACCTGTAATTGCTATGTTGCAACAGGCATTAGATATGGAAGCGCCGGTGCCAGATGCATTACACAATCGCATGAAAAAACTCCTGTTGCAATATGCTGTCGTCGGCGGAATGCCCTGTGTGGTAGAGAACTTTGTAGACAGCAAGCAGATGGATACGGTACTGCGGATCCAACGAGACATAATTCGCTCTTATGAAGATGATATGGTGAGATACGCCAAAAGGAAAGACAAGTCGCGTATTAAAGAGTGCTTCCAATCTATACCGCGTCAGTTAGCCAAGGAAAATAAGAAATTTCAGTATGCTGTCGTAAAAAAAGGCTCCACTGCTGCAAAATATCTGGGATGCCTGCAATGGATCGAGGATGCTGGAATTATCTCAAGATGCTATAACCTCTCTATTACCGAGCTGCCCTTGGATGGTAATGCTCAGGAGGATATATTCAAGGTGTATATGTCTGATATGGGACTGTTTGTCAGTATGCTAGAGGATGGTACACAGTATGACATTCTGCAGGGCAATCTTTACGGTTACAAAGGAGCTATTGTTGAGAACCTGATTGCAGATATCTTTTCAAAGATGGGACGAAAGCTCTATTATTTTCACAAAGATTCCGGCTTGGAGATAGAATTTGTGATCCGCTATAAGGGCGAGTGCACGCTACTTAAGGTAAAGGCTACCACCGGTAATACTAAGAGTACAAAAACAATTTTGAATCACCCTGAAAAATACCACGTAAACAGCGCAATTAAACTTGGTGATTACAATGTTTGTCGCACCGGACAGGTGCTGGCACTTCCCCTATATATGGCTTTTTTGCTAAAAACGCTGTAAGGTCTTTGCTACCTCGTACATCGATTTTGGCGGTGGCAAGGTTATAGGGGAATTTTTAGGATGAGCAACGACAAATAGGTCACATCCTCAATATGCTACCTTTTGCTTTAAATGAGGTGTAACCATCTAAATATATTTTTTTGGGGTGGGGCTAAATGAGACCCTGAACTTTTTCTTTTGCAAACTCAACTAATGTGGCCGGCAGTTTGATCTGATTTAAAACAGGATTTCCTAAAGCTTTCAAGACCTGCTCTTCGCTAAAGCCATCAAGGCTGCTCTTTAATTTACTCTTAGTTGAGCCCTTTCCTATTAGCGTTTTGAGCACATGCTCCTTTATAAGCTTGATGTTTTGATGCATAAAATCAAGATCTGCATTGATAATTAAGATCATGATTGATGCCAGCATTAGCTCTGGACTATCAGTAGTTTTTTTGGAGTCCATAAGAGCAAGGAAGGATTTGTCTTTAAGATAGGAGTCAAATTGTTTATCCTTACTGAGCTCATCAAGTATGCAAAAAAGGATTATGGAAAATTTGGCATCATCCATCTTGTCAAGTATTACATTACTTAGATTTTTTTGGAGGATGTGTAAGGTTGTTGCCTTAAGGTCATTTATATCATCTGCATTTCTAAGTGAAAGAATAAAGCTATCAAGAGGAGTATCTGCAAGCTTGCTAATTTTAAGATCGCTGTTATCCATGACGCCTTTATTGGGCATGGTATTTTTTTTGTAATTCATATAGCTACGCTCTTTTATAAGACACGGCAGGCACTAGCTCACGTTTTTATGAGGATAGCGCCTGCCTTATATGGCATTTAGCCGAACAAATTTTCAGACGAATGCATATTGTATTAAAACTGCGATATGAATTCTGCCTTAAAAGGTAAATTTTTCGTCTTCGTGCATCAAGGTCTATTTAATCTGCTTTGATGCAGGGAAAAATAAGTAGAGCATAAAGAGGTTGCTAATTACAGGAATTAGGATCAACCATGCAAGAGCGGTATTCATGCCACAGTCACGAAGACGTCTTGCCATGCAAAAATAAGCGTAGAGCCACATCATGAAGATATTTATGCCCATATAGAGCATGAAATTATTGGTCACACCATCGACATTATAAAAACTTGTGGAAGAGCCAAAGTAGCCAATATGTATGAACATGGCTACATAGTAGATTAGAGTCCAAAAGATAAATGGCAGTCGCTTCATCACCTGCAGGGACTTATCCTGAGCTTTGGTGCCTCCCTTGTTGTCATCCTCGACAATCGCACCGCAGTGCATGCAGAAGGCGTCATCATCTTTGAGTTGAGATCCGCATTTTTTACAAATCATAGTTGTATCTCCTAAAAAAAGCGTAAGAGTTTATGAATGCTGCACAAAAGTACAGCATCGTGGTAAATAAGATTTAAGGAAACCTCTAGTTTATTGGTAAGCCTACATTCACAGGCTGTCTGCTAGTACAAAGCGGGCATGTCCTATTAAAGCCTCAGGGAGCGATAGCATCGTGGAATCTTTAGTAAGCTCCTTAAGATCTGCGTTAAAGATTAAAAGCACCATTGATACTAGTACCTCTGCAGGGCTTTGATGCTGATCCTTGACGTCAAAGAGATCGGCAAGGCTCTTATAAAAATGCCAGATATTAAAAGTGGCATTGTCTTGAAGTTTTGTTAATACCAAATTCCAAATATGGCTAAAATCAGTCATGGCCTTAAGCTCTGCAGGAGATCTTGAAAGATCCTTGAAGACTGCTAAGACTATGCTCTTGAAGATCTCAAGATCTGGGGATTGTCTTAAGTGCGTGATAAAGCTATCAATGGCAGAATTTTGCAGATCTTCAACTTCAAGATCGCAATTGTCGATGGTAGTTCTGACAACTTTTACGCTTTGAGGCCAGGCGGGATCTTGTGAATGTTTGCTTACATCTAATGTGTCTTGTGAGCGCTTTGAATTTTTATCACTACCAGTAAACATTTGACAATATTTGATATCCGCAGACTTTTTTAATTTTAGAGTAGATGAGCTTTTATCCTCGACCTCAGCATAGTCATCTGCATTTTTAGCAGATGATAAAGGCATAGATGATAGTGAGTGTGGTGGTATAGGATCGATAAGGCTCTCTGATAGATCTGCAAGTTCGCAATTTGCTACAGATGCATCATCACAAGCACAATCATACATTACATCCGTTTGAAGTCCAGGATCTGCCATTTGCGGAACATTGATAGTTTCTACACCATAGCCTTTGTCATTTTCTGCACGCTCTTTAACTAAGATCATGGAGGTCAAGGGTGTAAGCAGGCCATATCTTATGGCAAGGTTCATATCATTGTTTTCGGCAAATCTTTGATAGGCAATGTACTGGGCAAACTCACGTGCAAGATCTTCATTAGCGATGGTCTCAAAGATGACCTTTGCAAGATTATATTCATTGCCATCTTGAGTTTTGGCCATAAGCTCAAGATTTATTTTATTTGGCATGCAGTGTGATGCCATAAAAGTTGCGGTGGCAATATTGGTATAGCAAAACTTTGGCTGTTTTATCCAATAGATCTTAGGCTTAGGTTGTTCAACGTGATTTGTTTTTACTAAAGAGGGTTCAATTGATACCAAAGGGGGATCAAAGCTTAGCGGAGCTACTCTTACAACTTCTGTGCGGGCGCACCTTATGAGGCGTGCTACCGGTGTACCCATATCCTCAGCATGGGTCACCATCTCACAGCTTGCATTAAAGGCTGTAGCTATCTTTTTTAAGAAACTTGCCACTGCGCAATCACCAACACCTATGCAAAATACCGGAATGTCTTTGTTTTTGGCAGATCCTAAGGTTTGAGCCATGAATGCAGCTTCATCAATACAAACTTCACCATCTGCAATTAAGAGTAGGGCATGCTTATATTTCCCAGTATTTACTCTACGGTGGGCGCTGTGGGCATGCTGCACTATAACTTGTCCCTTCTCTTCATCTCTTGAAACTTTGGCTTTATTTAGCACGAAGGTGAGTGCTGTTTGAAGCTCTGTGCCTCCAAGATTGGCATCAAGTTTATCGATGACAGGAATAAAGGTGGAGCTTACAAAATCCTTATCAAAGCGCTTTAACTTGGGGATCTTATCGTCAATCATGCTCCCAAAGCCTGTTAAGGTGATGGCATCATTTTCCCCTAAGATCTCAGTTAAAGATGCCAAGGCCTCACGTAGCTTTAAAATTCCAACACCTTCCATAGAGCCTGAGAGATCAACTAGGATGTGCAGTGCCAATGGCTGTTGGGCATAGCTATGATTGCTCTTGAGCGTAGATGCCAATAAGGTTAAATAGTTATGCTTTTTAAAAGGATCCTTTACTATGTAGCCTTTGTTTAGGGCTCCAACATCATCAAAGGCCAATACCAAATTTTTGTCAGCGTAAGCATCATCCACGGTCACGACTATGCGGTTATCTAAAACATCTAGCTCGTAGTTATGTGAGTGGACGCTAATTGAGGTATTGGCAAGCACGCCTTCAATATAGAACTTAGCAGTGGCCTCATATTCTGCGTAAAAGTCAGTGGTAAGTTGCTCATATGGCTGAAGCTTTCCTTGTTTGCCATTTGCTGAGTATCTATCACCTATATTTAAAGGCAGAGTCAAACGGATGGCGCCGTTTTCTGGAAGCAACATGGTAAAGAAACTTATCTCAAGCGTTACTTCATCGTTCTTCTTAAGATTGCCCAAGGATACCGTGGCAATGCCATCTTGTGAGGTCTCCAGCATGATGGGGAGATCGCCTTCGTCAATGGAGTCGGTGTATTTTTGCTCAGCTTTGCTTTTAGATAGAGTCTTTGCACAAAGACGCTCACCGTTGATGATAGCGACAAATTTGGTGACAACGCAGGACCAACCCACAGGGAAGGTATAAATGGCCTCACAGCACTCATCTTTGGTATTTATGAAGGTCTGAGAGATGGTGTAGCTTGCGGCGTGATCCTTTATATGACCTTCAATATCGATGTACTTTAATGGAATATCGATGCCGTGGTGGTTCGTAATTCCCCAGAATAAGTCATCGTTTGATGCGTTGTACATATGCTGTCCTTGGATTAAAAATCCTCTAAGTAAAAACGTCTAATTTTGGGTAAGCTCTGCTGTTATCTATTGCTCACAATGCTTTGCTAGCTTTTAAGAAATCATTGGATCCTATGTACGCGTTCTTACTCCTTGCATAGTGCTATGCATCTTTACTGTCTTTATCACTGTCGTTTTTACTGTCATATTGCAGAGCAGTCTCATAGGCTTTATCTACTAAAACAGCAAAGCGTCTTAATGCCTTAGGTGACATCGGGGCACGCATAGGATCGATAACTAGCTCAATGCCAGAGTGCAGCTCAATGTGGGTACGCGTGGTAATTGACGATCTCCTCTTATCAACTACCTTAGGATCTTCAGCCTTACAGTCGCGTGTAAGTGCCGTACGTACCGCATCAAGAGATAAGCCTTGTTCGCATAGGTGCTTTATCCTAAGCAATGTCTGCAAATGCCTTTCGTCATACCAGGCGCCGCGTTTGTTGCCATTTGGACGCGCGACTAGTTCCATCTGGATATAAAAACGTATGGTGCGAGGTGACAGTCCTGAAAGCTGAGCTAGCTGCTCAATTGAAAAATGTGAATTACCGGTATTATTCATATTTCACTTCCAATTTTGTCTATGCTTAAATTCTAGTTAATAACAGTTGTACTGTCAATAAAACTGTTAAATAATTTTACAGCGCTCACATTCTGAAGATTTTTTGTACTTGGCCATAAAAAAATGGCTCTTGCTAGTGTAATTTAAATAAAGGAGCTCTCTTGTTTTTTATAAAGTGAGCGCGTACGCATATCACGTTTAAAATTTGTGCTAATATTTATAGTAAAAACGGCAATCTGCAAAAGGCGTGCTTATTAATTTTGCAGTTACGTTTGCGTAAATTTTGCGTGTATATGGTGTTTTAGCGCAAATTTATCCAAAAGCTTCAAGCTTAAATTTTGATAGCGTTCTTTTGAAGCTATTAATTTAAAAGCTTAAAAAGCAAAGGCAAAAAATTGCAACTTACTGGAGGGGTAATATGAATGAAGTGTTAGCTAACTCCTTAAAGGGACTTCCTAAAGAGGGGATGAGCTTCTCTGAGATCATGAAG
>CAVJLP010000091.1:0-2255 GCA_963650525.1 Firmicutes bacterium CAG:534 | reverse complement strand
GATAAAACTCTCTCTATTAAGACAGTAATTAAATACGTCTGTGATGTGTCGCTTATAAATAGGCCTAGTCGCTTTGGTAAGACCATGCTTTTGGATATGTGCCATGAGTTTTTTAGAATAAATCCTCAAAATCCAGAAGATAGCTCTTATCAAAAAGAGCTTTTTAAAGGTACTCAGATCTTAGATGATAAAGAGTTTTGTGACGAGTACATGGGCAAATGGCCGGTAGTTTATGTCTCTTTTAAAAATGTAAAAGCTAGTAACTTTAAAGATGCACTATTGTTGGTTGCCGAGGATATATCAAAGGCTGCAAAGGAACACGCTTATTTGCTCAATAGTGATAAGTTAACTGAGTATGACAAGGAACATCTGCAGGAACTTATCAATTACTCATCCATAAAGAATGATACACACTTGCAGTGTACCTTAATCTTTTCCCTAAAATATCTATCAGATATGCTTCGTGATCATTATGGTAAAAAGTCTTTTATCTTAATGGACAATTACGATGCTCCACTAGATAACGCCTATCTAGGTGGTTTTTATAAAGAGATGTCAGATCTACTGCATAACATGTGCTCCACAGCGCTAAAAGAGAATTCCTCATTAAAGCAAGGAATAATGACCGGTACTTTGTGGGGATTTCAATTAGGTATCTTTAGCGGATTTAATAATGTAATTATCTATTATTTAACCGGACGTGTAGGTCGTTTAAAAGACGTCTTTTGCTTAAGTGAAGATGAAGTGCACAAGCTTCTTGAGTATTACTCCCTTACAGAGTACGCAACTGCAGTTAAAGAGTGGTATGGCGGTTATTTTGTAGATAAAAATGAAGGCTACCGTATACCTGACGTAATTTCATTTTGTGATAGAGCTATCAAGGCGCGTAAGATGGGCCAGGAATCTTCTATGTCACCAAGCTTATTTAATAGTAAAGAGGCTGGTGATGATGACTGGTTCTTAGAAGAATTTTTCTCCAAATTAAATGGAAATGATGTCGATCTCGTGCAGCATTTGCTTGAGGGTGAGGATGTCGAGATCTCTGTGAAGGAACAGGCTTATTACATAGATTTAGTTGAAAGGCCCTCGTCTAAAATCTACTGGTCCTTGCTGTTGTTTAACGGCTATGTAACCGCAATAAAAAGCGAATATAACTACAGTTGGTGCAATTATGATTGTACGGTGCGTATTCCCAATCGTCAGATGTGGATGCGCTTTAAAAAATGCGTTGATGAGTACAATCAGAAAAAAAATGTAGAAAGGCCTGAAAACTGCGATTTGGTAAAGCACTTATGTAGCTGTGATCGTAGGGAAGTGCGTTTTGCTATAGAGATTAAGCTTGGAGAATATCTGGTCGCACCTGAGTTTAAGAAGAAGACTACACCTTTGGATTTCTACGTGCTTTCAATAAAAGATCTGCTCTCAAGCTGTGCAAGTAGTATTAGTAATTTTAAGTCACATGTGAGTGCAGTTGATGGTAGTGCGCAGATTATGTTCTGCAGTGCTGAGACTGGAATTGTGATGGAACTTAAGCTTGTAGACGAGGCAGAGTTACAGGAAAAGAGTGAAGAACCTTTGTTTGGACTCAAGACCAAAATACTTAGAAAAACTGCCAAAGAGGCCTTAGCGCAGATTGACATTAAGAAGTATGACGATATCTTTGAATCCTCACGTGTTAAAAAGGTAAATTGCTACGGGGGAGCCTTCTATAAAAGAGAGTGCCTGTTTGAATGTGAGACTAAAGAGATCTAGTAGCGAGTTTAGAACATTGTAGGAGAACTGCTGTTGCAAGATTGTTGCTATTTTGCATCAGCATATTTTGGGGGCACAATTGATAGATGTCACATTCTAGTGGGACTTGGAATTACGATTTCTTTTCTGTCTTTATAGCCATATTCAATTTTCTGTTTGGAAGGCAAGGCTCCTTTACAGTCATATCGCAGTGCTATCACATAGTCTGTATTCTCAAATACATCTAACATAATGAAGATTTTGCCAAGTTGTGCAAAAAAAAAGTTAATGCCGTTGATGTATGTTAAATGCAAGATAGCCTGTATCTGATCAAGTACATATATAACGACTGTCTTGGCGCTATTTAGGATGTCTTGAAAGGAAAATAATATGCCACTTTGAAGCAAGCTGAAGTATTGAGCCGTCATCGGGCAGTAAATTTTAACAATTTTTGGGGTTACCCTACGTAGCCTTTTTTTTAAAAAAACATATCACCGATCATAAGTCAAACTTGTGGTTCTAAA
>CAVJLP010000090.1:8331-8738 GCA_963650525.1 Firmicutes bacterium CAG:534 | reverse complement strand
GAATCCTCTCTAAAGCTTAAGTTTTGCTTTTGTGAGGTAAAGATACTTTGAGTAACCTCCTCATATACACTAGGCTGAAGCTTCGATATGGCTGCATTAACCTCTGGGCCATTTAAAGAAAAGTCAATTGCAGCATATAGATTTTCTATACCTTTGCCTGTAGCAGAGTTATTGCTCTCTAAGGCCCTAGCTAAAGACAAATTGCGCTCATCTAAGACATATTGCTCATAATTGCGTAAAAAATTAAGCTCTAGGACATCATCGCTAGCAGTTAACTTATCTTTATCTAATGACACCGTTAATGTAGGAGAACTGCTAACAAGCGAGGTGATAAGATCCACCGTTTCATAGTTTGAAGCATTGACTAAATTTTGAAGCTTGTAGCTATAGGTCTGATCTGTCTTGAA
>CAVJLP010000090.1:0-8321 GCA_963650525.1 Firmicutes bacterium CAG:534 | reverse complement strand
GTCTTGAACATTCCTCTGCGATTGGCTCTAAGCATCAAATTTCCTGACAATTTTGCATTGCCAAAGATATCAAGACGATCAGTTGACACGCCATCTGATGAAATATCAACAATTAAGGTACCATTTTCTTGAACATAGTTTCCGGATATAGATAGTTCTTCATAGGCATCATTGCTACCAATATCAAAGGTACCTGCATTAATAAAGTAGCCAACATCATCCTCTTCAATTTCATCTTCATGTCCTGTGGCCGCAACTAAAGTTGCAGGATCGGTTAAATTGAAATCGGCATTAGTCTTTAAGATAGCATCTGTATCAATTGCAAATGACAATGTATCCACGCTACCATCTGTCAGCATTAACGACACATCAGCATTCTCTTCTACTAAAACAGAAGTATTGTTGGCTCCATTGATACTACCATTAAAGTTTATATTCTTACCGTTAAAGCAGATCTCTGTGACCAGCCTTGAAAGATACTCATCTGGAGCGACATTTTCTGTAGGACTTATCTGAATTTGCAGATCTTTATAGATAGAGCTGTCACTCTTGGTATCAAAATTCTTCCAATCTGAGGTTAAATTTCCGCTTATTTTGGCACCATCGTTAAATTCAATTGTTCTAACTAAGGCATTTTTACCAATGTAGATAGCATTTTCCTTACCCTCAATAGTGCCGCTTATAGACACCTTATCCATTAAGGCGCCTTGCAAAGTAGTATTTAAGGTATCCTCTGCATAAATTGAAAGATTCTCATGGCTTTTTATAGCACCTGTTATGCCATTAATTTTTCTCTTAAAATTAATATAAGAACCATGATACTCATCCCCACCAGCACCATTAGAGCTTGATCCATAATCAAACTGCAGTGCATTGCCTTTTTCGCCATTAGCACTGACATTTCCCTCAACTGATAAGCTATGCCCTGATCCTGCAGAGAAGAGAATACCCATGGCATAAGCTCCATCAGCCTTAATATTTACGTCCTTTGCAACAGTAAGATTATTCTGAGAGCCATTAACACGAATTCCAGCAGCACCTGTACCCTCAGATAAAATATCTGCTGCCTGAGTTATAGAATTATTTGAGCCATATACATCAAGTCCTACGCCTAATGCAGTCTTATTGGCAACGCCCTCTATATACGAAGAACCATCGGCACTACGCGCAGAATATCCCTGATGATTAATAATATTCTTACCATTACCATATACGGAATAACCAAAATAATTCTTACGATCAAATTGATACCCCGTATCCTGCATTGCAGCCAGTTCAACTTCAAGGAAGGAGGTTAAATTTGTGTAAGCTACATGGCTCATCATGCCGGCCGTCTGGAAGTGAGATAACTCGGCATCAGTTCCTTCAAAGCCATTTACAGGGATGCCGTCGTAACCTTCAATGAATTGAGCCCCATCAAGAACCTCCGCTATATGTTCTCCCCTCAAATACGCTACATTTTTACCACTATCAGCATTATCCTTTTCAATTAAAAAGACCTTATCATCAACACTTAATACCCCTGCGTCTATCAAGGCTTGGCGCATATTAGAGGTAACGATGTACATCCCTGCCTGCGCCTTAGTTCCAGTATAGTCATAAAGATGATCTTGATACATATTATGTCCGTCAGAATTAGACATAAATGTTTGAATTTCCAAAGCATTATCATCATCTTCAATGTAATAAGGAACTTTATTATCATCAACTCCTACTAAAGCAATTTTGCCAACATTAGCTACAATTATGCTTGAATCTATTTCGTCTTCATTCACACTAAAAACTAAGTCAGATCCTGCATCTAAAAGAGCCTTTAAGGGCGAACTATCAATTGTAAAACTAAATGCTACAATGCCGAGAGCATGCCCCATCTCATGTCTTATGGTACCTGCCAGATCTGCAGCGGCCTCATTTTGACAGAGCACATTATTATTTTGGGTATACCAACCATAACCAGCGTTCTCAGACTGACCAGATCCCATATATTTGCCCACAGTAATGTGACTTACAGACAAATTAAAATATGGGCTCAGATCCTCTTTAGAGGAATAATCGCCCTCCTCATACTTCTCCAAAACTGGGGATAGCTGCAAAAACTGACCAATTCCCATAGGAATATAACCAGATCCTGTATTGAAGAGATCACGAATAGTACTGGTGGCTAAGTTAGGATCATTATCTTTATTGAAGCAAAAAGACATGGCACTGGCATTGCCACCAGCCTCTTCTTCCTCTATTGTATCGGCAATATATGGCGTAACAAAAATACGCACACCATTGGTATTTTTGGCCTGAGCTGAGAACATATCCGCCCAATAGCCAAGGCCGTTATTTATCGCAGTCTTTATCTCATTATTAAAGATGGGAGCATCACCAGGATCTACAGTCTCACCATAGTAAAGCTCAAACATATGCCTGCTATTTGCATCAACATAAATTGGTCCTTGAAAAACAGACTCATCAACAGCTACTGCATTGCTACTTATACTTATGGTTGCAATCATGGCAACTGCCAAGACCTTGGCTAGCTTAGATAGACGATATTGTGGGTGAGTCTTACTGTTTTTCATAGATTTCATTCCACTTAAAAAATTCTGGGCCAATTTTGCCTAGCTCTTGGCTAAGACAAACTAACCAAAGCGCATATAAGGATATATTTTATAAAAACTTGTTTAAAGTTTTCTATAAATTACTAGCAACTTTAAAATTCAGCTGACCCTTTAAATAGCTTGTTTAAAGCATCTATTATCTCAAAGGAAGGTTTCGTGTAAAACACACCTGTTCCCCCCTTTTCCTTCATTCCTCTTAAATAAAGATACAGCACTCCGCCAAAGTATTTATCATAAAACTGTTCATCAGATTTAACGCTATCATCTCGAATACGGCTTTTTAGGAAGCGGAATAACGCTAACGAATAAATAAGATATTGCACATCATAACGGCATCTTGGACTAAAAACAGATGCAATAATTTTGTCCTCGGAGTAATCGTCATCATTATTACCAAGATAGGTAGACTTATAATCGGCAACGAAGAATTTCTCTTGTCCTGCGACATCTGCTTTAAATACCAGATCAAGCGATCCTGTGACAAAACCGTTAACCTTTTTTTCACTAAGCTTTAATGCCTTTATGGCATCACTACCTATCACAGATGTAAATGCCGTAGCTGAGAGCTTGCACAGATCATTTATCTTACTTGCAGTGACATCAGCTGATGGCACTAAATACTCCATCTCTGGGATCCAGCCACAATCAGTTAATTTTGAAAGAGAAAATCCTGGCGCTACCTTATCCAGTGGACAATGCACGATATCTAAAAACCAGCATACAAAAGCATCGATATGATTTTCATTTGCCATCTCGGCAACTTCAAAACCACTCATCTGATACCACTTATTACAAAGAATAATCCCCATATCATCATGCTTGAGTTTATTCTTGATAGCAGCTGCGATATAGGAGTAAGCCTCATCCTTATCACTTAAATTAATTTCTAGCTCATGGAAAGCAGCAAAATCAAAGTTTTCTAGAAATTCATGCAAGAAGGTACCAGCATCAGTGCCACGCGGGAAGGTTGATGCACAAAGACCATGAGGAGCTTGCGAAGATGCAACCACAACCTCTTGCGTCTTTTGTGCATTTTCCTCTTCATTACTCTCTAAAGTCTGCTCTGGCGAGACGATGGTTAGATCATGCAGGCCACGGGTTAAAGCAGAATAGGATGAAACTGTAAAGTTATCTGATATATCACCGTAATCAAGAGAGGATAAGGAAAGCGTTGCAGTATCTTCTTGCTTTTCAGAATGCGCTTTTCGAAGCTTTATAAGCTCAAAGGGCTTTTTCTCTTGCCTGTCTTTTAAAGTAAAGATCCTATCATCAATACTATTTAAGGTATTTTTTAAAACCTCAGCTGAGCTGCCTAAGCTTTGATATAACTCACGCATAAGCGCAGAGCCTTCAGGTTTTAATTCAGAATTATTTAAAAACAGGACATTGACGGCGCAAGCTCTTGTTAAAGCCACATATAAAAGACGAGCATATTCCTTACGATCCTCATTCTTATTTAATTCCTTTAATCTGCCATCATCATCTTTTAAAAATAAGATCTTTCTTGAAAGCTTTTCATCATAGGCTACCACCGGCTCAAAGGAATCGCTTCTAGAATTTTCAGCCTTTGGCGAGAATAAAAAAGGCAAAACCGTAACTGGGAACTCAAGCCCCTTAGATTTATGGATAGTAAAGACCTTAACCTGCTCCTGCTCAGATTCCAGACGACTCTTTAGCGTTTTTTCATCAAATTCACCTTTGATATCGTTTACAATGCGTTTAAACCAACTAAGTTGCGCATAGATCCCTTGTAGTTTCTGATGTTTTCCTTGAATGAGCTCTGAAATCTGCTGAATATCAGTTACATCACGCTCACGCTTATTTTGTAATAAACGTTTTAACAATAAATGCTTATGACTCCAAAGCTCAAAACCTGCTACAAAGCCTGATTGTTGCCACTTTTGCGCACATTCGCGTAATAATTCAGCCTCAGAAACAAGTTTATCAGCATCCCCGTCACTAAAGCTTAAAAACTCTTCTTTGCTTAAAGCCAACATGGGAGTTGAAAGCAAAGTTAAAATCTTCGAGCGCGATGAAAAATTACAGCAGGCCTCCATAAATGAGATCATCCAACAGGCACATTCTGAACGCTGCTTAATATCATTATAGTCATCGTTCGTCTTAAGCAATACAGACTGATTATCTGAGTAATACACGCACGGGATTTCAAGCTTACTTAAAGCCTTCTTTATAGCTTTAAACTGATTTTCTCCTCTAACTAAGATAGCAATGTCAGCATTCTTAACTCGGCGCTGTTTACCATGTTTATCCTCCAAATAACCATAGGTTAAGATCTCAGATATTAATTGAGCAGCCGCTGTGCTTTGAAAAGTGACAAGAGAATTTTTGGCGCTAAATTTCTCAGGAAGAGGCTCATAGCAGACATAATTGCCGGTAGATAAATATTCCTTGCCACTATCATTCTTCATTAAAAATCTAAGCTTGCCATAAAAAGGATGCTCAGGATTAGGATTTAAATGCGGGATCACCTCTGGACATTCAATAACCTCTTGCACATCATCCCCATCCTTACTACCACAATTATGATCAAAGAAAGGATCATTATTGGCTTTATCTAAAGTAAAGCCCCTAAAAATCATATTCACCCCATGAACTACGCCATAGCTTGAGCGAAAGTTCTCATTTAAGGTGTAATTTTGAGAGTTATTTTGCTCTCTAATAATGGCTCCTGCTCTTAAATAGGAATTTACATCTGCACCACGGAAGCGATAGATGGATTGCTTAGGATCACCAATTAAAAAGCATAGTGAATTGGACTTTGTATCGCTTTTTTCAAGATAGAGCTTCTTAAAAATTGAAAACTGCACTGGATCGGTATCTTGGAATTCATCGATAATGGCCACGGGGAAACGATTACGCAAAATTGAGGCGAATTTGTCTCCCATGTGCTCATCACTTCTATGCAAGGCAAAGTCTAATTTGCGCAAAAGCTCATCAAAGGAGAGTTTGCCGGCTTTTTTAATTAACTCGGCACGATGATCGATCATCAGCATAGCAATGGCCGTTAACGCAACAATACGGCTATTAGTAGTAAGCTCAAGGTATCTTTTTACGCATTGATCTAGTAAAGACAGAAAATTATAGAATTTTTCAAATTCAGGATATTGTCCAGCGTCGACGACTTTTTTTGCCTTTGCCCCATAGGCCAACCAGTCATAAGAAATATTTTCTTGTTTACATTTAACACTTAGTGCATTTACAAAATCAGTTAGCTCGATAGAAGCCCCATTAACTAGCTTATAGGATAAGTCAAAGAAGCAAGCATAATCCTTTTTGGCATTAAACCTCTTATCTATAGATTGAATGCCACAGCCTTTATCTACAGAGATAAAGTCCTCAAAAGAATTATAGTTGCCGATGATCCCCTGATTTTTAGCTATCAGACCCTGAAAGTCTTTATCTATTAATTGCGCATTACCATCAATCTCGCAGGCTACATTTAAAAGCTCCTTAATAATGCCATTAGCTGTTTTCTTGCCTTTAAAACGCTCAATTCCAGCACCAGTTACTGCATACCCATGAACAACTGGACAATTTACCTGATTATCTGAAACCTGAACCTCCACCAAATACTTAATAAGCTTTTGTAGCTCATCATTCTCAGGATTTAAGATCCCAACTAAATTAAATAGCGCCCGAGTTTTATCATCTTGGTGATAAAAAAGTTTACGCCAAGTTTCATGATCTGCCTGCTTAACCACCTCACTTAAGCTTTCAGCGCTACAAAGCTCTTCATCAAAAGCCTCGGCTGCCTCAAAGGAATAAATCTGATTTAAAGCCTGATTACAAAAGGAATGAATAGTGCAAATTGAGGCATCATCGATTGAGCGCTCTGCTGCAAGCAAAGTTCTGGCACACTTTAGCGCCTTAAAATTAAGCTCATTATTTTGAGGATCAGTTACTTTAAAAAATTCTGCAATAGTACTAGCCCCGGTCATTTCAAAGATCAAAGTACATAATTGCTCTTCAAGACTATCCTGCAATACTATCTTATCCTCAGGGCATTTAACCCCCAGAGATAAAAGTTCAAAGACTACTCGCGCTTCACGGATCTTCTGACGTACACGCTCTCTAAGATCAGATGCGGCGGCATCAGTGAAAGTTACAATTAATAGCTCATCAATTGTAAGAGGACGGCCAAAACCATTATTTTTGGTATTTCCTGAATTTAATAGCAGACGCAACACTAAATAGGTGATGGTATAGGTTTTACCAGTACCAGCACTAGCACCGATCATCGCTGAGCAATTTAAAGGAAGTTCACAGACATTTAATTTTTGCTCTTCATTATTTATCGTCATCGCATCCACCTTTTAATTACTCTCAGAGACAAAGTCAGCAACTTTTGTAGGATCTATAAGCTCTTTATCGCAATGCCTTAGCACGTATGGAATATAAAGCTCCTCAATAAAGCTCTTACGCAGTTCATAGAGTACATTGATCGCCAAGGAATCGTTATCTAAGCTATCATCGCTGTTTATACTCTCATCAACACAACTTTTATCTCTAAAAATAAAGGCTGCACTTAAATCATATTTAAAATCATCAACCGTCCAGCTGGCACCGCCTCTTGTTTTTTTAAGGAAATTCTTAAGTGCATCTACCCATATAGGAAGAGGTCGAATAAGCCCCATTAAATACCATTTGACACATACTCTTAAGCATTCTTGCGCCTCATCATGGGGAAAAGGCTGAAACTTCCCAGTAAGTCCTGAAGCTAACGCAACACATGACAGCGCTTGCGGATGGTGAGTTGACTCATCACATAAGCCCTGAGATAAAGCCTGTACCATTAAGGAAAACAAAGTCTTAGGCGATGGTGACTTAAAATCCTTATGATATAAATCAAGATGTAAGGCCGGAAACAAGGCCTGACCTGAAAAATCAACGGTGATATCACCATCTGCATCAAGTCCTAGATCCCTGCGCTTATTAAAGGTTAAAAGCCTATGATTAAACTCAATACTTTGAGGATTTATATAATCTTCAATCTCAAATACCGGCGATAGCGGTTTTAAAGCATTGCGTACATCTGCTCGTACTTTCATTAAATCCTTAGCACAGTGCTCCCCAAAAAGACCATAAGGCAGACGACCACTTGCTCTTAGCTTGGCAATAACATCCTCAATTTCATCATCATCATTACTTGCAATAAGACGAGCTTTAAGTGCTTTATCCTCTAAAAAATCAGGCTCAAAAAGCTCGACATCTATTAGTTCGTCATCATCATTGCGAATGCTGATATCACGCTGTGAAAGATAGAGCTTACAAGGTGATTTAAGGAAATTTAACAACATCGAAGCAGTAATATTTAAGCGTTCTGGCAGATCTACTCCGGTTATCTCAAAGCCTAGTGGACATAGAGCTTCATTTACGATAGTTGAGAGCTTACTTGGGACTATCTCTTTATCATTTTCATTACTAACTATTTGTTTGCTAGGATCTTTTTTATTTTCGTTATCCTCAATAAAAGCCCCCTCGTCAAAGGATGGCAAACGACTTACCGTAGCGCCCCCTGTCTTATTTATAAAATTATCCCTATCATAGGAATTTAATCTTGCCTCATAGGTAAGACGCTTTGATGGCAGAATCTCTTTGCCCTCAGCATCTAATGCTTTGACCTTAAAATTATCATTTAAATAATCCCAAAGCTCAGATATAACCGCAGATGGATTGCGCACGCTCTTATCT
>CAVJLP010000089.1:0-9118 GCA_963650525.1 Firmicutes bacterium CAG:534 | reverse complement strand
AAGAACTTCCACTGACGCTTGGTCTTGGATTTTAACCTGGTGAAAACTTCTGTTTTTAAAGTGTGACAGACTTCAAATTAGAACTTTTCGCCGTAATTTTTATAAGACACAAGTGCATCACGCTAATTTCCTCATTTCACATAACATGTTCAACAAATCCTTAACCTGACGACACATTTTTTGATGTTTTCTTTCTAAACTTGCTTTTAAAAGGTAAAATACAATCAAACATTATCTTATCGATAATTGCGCCTTTACTTACAGGAAGAAAGATATGCAACATCAGATTGCCAAAATTGCCTCAAAACATCCATTAAACTCGGTAAAAGTTCTTGCTTTAGCCATAATTTTGGCAACTAGTGCTAATTTTGCCCAAGCTTCCACTGATAAAGCTTCGATTAATTCCAGCCCTAATTCGCAGGTACTTTTAAATCAAGAAAATGCATCTTTAGATAAGATCCTTGAACAAAACAAGGCCTTGGTATTAAAAAACGGTCAAGAGCGCTTAGTTGTAAGTAGCAAACTCTTTAACTTCTATAAGGATGATATCCATTCTAAGGCTAAGGGAGTAATTGATGGTCTTGAAAAAGCAGGCTTTGAGGCCTACCTTGTAGGTGGAGGTGTGCGCGATCTACTTTTAGGCAAGGATCCACATGATTTTGATGTTACTACCAATGCAACTCCTGAAGAGGTCTGCAAGGTATTTGCTAATGCCCAAATCATCGGTACTCACTTTAAGTTTGCCAAGGTATTTTTTGATGATGAGGATATTGAGGTTGCTACCTTTAGAAAGAGCTCCACAGTCATCCCTAATGACAGCGATGATGTTAAGGCTACTCCAAGTGGCAAGATCGTATTAGATAATCGTTTTTCTAAAAAAATTGAAGATGATGCCCTCCGCCGTGATCTCACCATCAACGCAGTATTCTTTGATCTAAATAAATCTGAGCTTATCGATTACCATGGTGGTATCTATGATTTAAAACATAAGATTATTGATACCGTAAGAGATCCTGAGCTTACCTTTATTCAAGATCCATCCCGTTTCTTAAGATCCCTGCGCTTTGTAGCCAAGCTTGACTTTACCCTATCAGATCGTACTGCCAAAGCCATAAGCTCAAAAATTGATGTCCTAAACGAGCTTAGCCCTAAGCAAATGTTTAGTGAGACTCATAAATTCTTCAATGCTGGTCATAGCATCCAAAGCTACAAGATCCTAAATAAATATCATATCTTTACGCATCTCTTCCCAGATCTTAAGTCCAAAGTAGCCACAAAAGACTATGATTGCTTTGTAAATGCCGCACTTTCAGCCATGGATGAGCGCTATAAGCAAGGCTATAAGGATAAGTCCTATGTATCCTTTGCAACCTTATTATGGCCAAAATATCATGAGGAATATCTAAAGCTTACAAAGAATTCTAATAAAGCATTGACTACCTCTGCAAAAGAGACTTTGGTAAATAAGGCCTATGAGAATGCAAGAGCGGAGCAAAGCAAAATCCTGACCCTTCCAGAAGATGTAGCACAAAGTGTCAAGAATATGTGGTCCTTACAAGATGATCTCTTAAATATAGGCTCTCATGACTTTATGCTTGAAATGGTAGCTAAGGATGAGTTTGTCAACGCCTTTGAGCTTTTGAAGCTACGTGCAAACTTTGATGAAAGCTTAAAGCCCTATGTGGTAATTTACGAGCCCTACTATCAGCAAAAGCTCTCAGAAAACAAATAGCTCCACAAAAAGCATGCCCTAAGATTTATGGCATGCTTTTTTAGTTTTGGAAAGATCCCCATGAATTTAAGAAAAAGCAAGCTACTCTTAGTTGGTGCATTAGTCTTATTGATAAATCCTGCCTTAGCTCAGGATTTAGCTCCAAACTCAATTATCTCATCTCAAATCTTATCTCAAAGGATAGATAATCGTCCCCTCGAAGATATTCTAAAAGCACATAAGATGCAGGTAGAGGCAAATGGCTCATCGCCTTTAATTCTTAAAAGCTCGCTTTTTAATCTCCATAAGGAAGATATTCCTAAAAACTCTAGAGATTTGATAAATAAGCTTGAGCAAGCAGGCTTTAAAGCTTATGTCGTAGGGGGAGGGGTACGCGATTTTATCCTAGGCAAGCACATCAATGATGTCGATATCACTACCGATGCCACTCCTTATGAAATAAAAGAGCTCTTTGCTAATACACAAATTCTAGGACAAGGAAGACGCTTTTTGCTTGCACTAGTTCCCTTTGAAAACGAGAGCTTTGATATTGCTACTTTTAGAAAGGTCCCAGCTACGCTCCCAAATGACGATAAGCTCAAGGCCGATGCCAATGGTATGCTGATAATTGACAATTACTTTACAAAATCAGCTGAGGATGATGCCAATTGTCGTGATCTCTCTATTAATGCTATCTTCTTTGATGTAAATAAAGAAGAGCTTATTGACTACCATGCAGGCCTCTATGATCTGTTAATTGGTCATACCATAGAGACTAACCGTAGCGCTGATCTGACCTTTACGCAGCAACCAGTACGCCTACTGCGTGCTATTCGTTTTGCTGCCAAGCTTGATTTTGCATTCAGTGATGATGTGAAGACGGCAATAAATAGGAATAAGAATAAGATTTTAAATCTCTCCCCTAAACTCTTAAGTGAACAGACGCTTAAGTATTTTAGTGAGGGCATAAGCCTTAAAAGCTATAAGCTTCTTTTAGATTATGATCTGCTTAAAATAATTTATCCATCATTATCAGAGCATATTGAAAGTGCTAAAACTCAAGAGTTTCTTTTAGAGGCCTTTAAACAAAGTGATGAACGCTTTGTAAATGGAGCAAAAGATCCAGATCATGTGGCATTATCCTACCTACTCTACCCTCAATATAAAGCGGAGTGTATTGAGCTTGGCTTAAATAATAAAAAGTGGAGTGAGCACATTAATGTAGCACATAAGATTGCCAAGAAGCTCCTTGATAAGCAAAGCTTAGTTACACTCTTAAATGATGAGGTAAAAGCTAAGCTTGAAACGATTTTAACCTTGCAAGATGAGCTTTTGGATATTGAATCACTTGATAAAATGCACGCTTTAGTAAATAAGGATGAATTTAAATACGCCTTTAATTTGCTTACAGTAAGGGCCAAATTTGAAGATAATTTAAAGCCTTTTGTAGATATCTATAGGCCCTATTATGATGCCTTAAGCAAATAGCAGAAAATAAAAGGACAGGATTAAATTTTATGCAATTGTTAAATAAAGTTTCCTTTAAACGTAAGCACTTATTTATAAGAAATCTTGCCTTAGCGGTGATGCTATGTGCATCTTTTGGTAGCAGTGCTCCAGCTCTTGCTGAAAGTGTAGTAGCGCAAACTAAGACTATTGGTCTTAAAACAATAGCCAATGATCCTAGGATTTTAGAGCTAATTAAGCAAAATAAGCAGGAGGCTCTTGCAAAAGGACAGGCAAGGCTTGAGCTAGATAGTGCCTATTTTAACTTCCATAAATCAGATCTTCACTCAAGGGCTGTTAGTATCATCGACCGTCTTGAGGCAGCAGGCTTTGAAGCATATCTTGTAGGTGGCGCTGTACGCGATCTGCTCTCAGGGAAAATTCCCAAGGATTATGACGTCATCACCAATGCACTCCCCGAGGAAATCTGTGCAATTTTTGAAAATGCCCACGTTGTAAGTAAGCGTTTTAAGATAGCATTACTTGATTTTGATGATGAAAAAATCGAAGTCACTACCTTTAGAACCGTTAAAAATAGAGGCCACAATACTGAAAATCACCAGCTAAGTTCCGAGGGCATACTATTACTCGATAATGACTTTTCAAGAAATCTTGCCGACGATGCTGAACATCGAGATCTCACCATCAATGGCATTTATTTTGATATAAATAAGGAAAAGCTGATTGATTTTCATGGAGGGATTAGCGATCTCAATGAGCATCTTTTGGAGGTCGTGGGAGATGTTGAGACCTCTTATAGAGAAAACCCCGTACACCTTATAAGAATATTACGCTTTGCTGCCAAACTTGGCTTTACTATTACACCACGTAGTGCCGCACCTATTCCAAAGCTATTACCACTTCTTAAAAAAATCAATAAAAATCGTATGTTTGGCGAGGTGAGCAAATTGTTCATGTCAGGTCACAGCATACAAAGCTACAAAATATTAACGCAATACGGTGCCTTTAAATACCTATTCCCAGATCTAGAGCAATATTTAGAAGAAAAAGATAATGTAGCTTTGCTTCATGCCATACTTCAAGATCAAGATGAAAGGCATGCTACCCATAGTCATGAGGATAGCTATGAGATCTACGCTGAGCTTTTATGGCCTAAATTTGAACAGGAATATAAAGCTTTATTAAAGAAATATAAGAAAGCATCAAATTCGCTGCAAGAGCCTCTTTTGGCAAGCACTGCTGACAAAGTTCTTACACCCCAACTTGACGTTACAAATTTTAAAGCTCCCGTATATGAGAAAATTTTAAATACCTGGAGAATACAACTACAGCTTATGCAAATTGACTCTAGCGATGAAATGAAGAGTGTGGCCACTTCACCAGAGTTTAAAGCTGCATTTTCGCTTTTCAAAGCACGTGCTAAAGTTGATAAAAGCCTTAGCCCCTATGTGACTATTTGGCAACCATATTACGAGCTATAAGCTTACGCAAAAGAGGGCTTTTAAGCCCTCTTTGAATTATTGAGGTCAAAAATTATATCTTGCACCAAAAAGCACGGCATTAGATTTACCGTTTAGCACATCCTGATCTTGAACACGCGCAAAGACATCGTCAGCACCTGCATCTAAGACACCTTCAACCCAGAGCTTAAGACGAGGGCTTACATTGTAATCTACGAGCCACTGCATCCATCTAGTACTTCCCTTAGAATCAGATAGATTATTGGCATCAGTTTTTACATTAATAAAATGGTAGCTTGACGCAATACGAATGCCATTACCAAAGCTGTAGCTTGCCACCGCCTCATAAGCCTGAGTCGTAGATTCAACATCCCAAGGATAAACCTGTCGTCCTTTCCTAAGCTTTGCGTATTTAACCTTTGTGTAGTTATAGTTAGCACCAAGGTATGGTCCTTGTGCTAAATTTCCCCAAGAGATACTACCATCCACAGATCTTAAATTTTCAATAAGAATTTTGATGGTCCTATTTGCTCTAAAAGGAGTATAGCTAAAGCCACCATCACGCTCTTTTTGTCCATTTAAATAAAGATAGGCCGAGCGTAGTCTTAGAGGCTTTGAAAATATATTTCCAAAGGTATAGCCTGCATAAATTGAGAAACCAGAATCTACTTTAAAGTAATGACTACCTAAGGTGTCGCAATTGTAGTTATCTGTTGCAAATTGGTAGGCAATACCTGCATCAATACCAAATCTAGACCACGTATAAGCTAGATGACCAGAGTTACGCTCATTATTGCCACCATAGGGTGAAAAATCATCCATGATAGATATAGCATCTGAGGCATAGGAGAAGGGATCATTGTAGCGTCCAAACATCAGGCTACCATATTTTCTAAAGTCAACGCCGAGATAAGCTATGCGTGCCTTTAGCCTTACCTCCTCTTTAGAAGAGGAACCTTGCCCTGCTTGCCACTCAAGATTAGAAAACGTAGCTATACTATCTGTAAGCTTAGTTCTACCAAGAATCTTCAGACGACCAAAATTACCAATTGAAGCATCATGAGCGCTATTTCTAGCATTAGCTCCTGCATGCGTCAGCACAGTTTTTACCTGTCCTCCAACATAAAGCTTGGAGCCTTGCTTATCATAAATAAGAGCAGCCTGCGCAGTACTCATTGACAATAAGGCAACAAGACACATGATCTTGCGATGATTGTTCATATCAATCCTAAAAAAAGGTCTGGCTTTCACCATGAGAAATTAGACAGATAAATAGTTGTGTTTTTTCTAGATCTTAGAGAGATTTTAGGTGTAGTCAAGATTTACGAAATTAAAACGAGATCTTGCTAGATTTTGGACAGACTCAAGTAAATAAGCCTTTAAAGATGCCATTGATTTTCTTGCACCCAATATAAATCTGCAACTCACTGACTTTTTTATCAGAGGCCAATTTTTAAATAACTGTATATAGACGAAATGAACCGTCTTTTTGCTTACGTTTTGATAGCTAAAAGGCATCAATAAAGTTCCTTATGGATGCTAAAATATTTGTTTTTCATATGTATAACAAACAATTAATTACATTAAGTACGAATTAATTCCTCGACATTAAGCATTAAATCTTACTTAATAGGACAAAGCAATTTTCTCCTCATAGTAAGGCTGCCAGAATTTTACATACTTCTTTAAGCTCTTATCAGACAAAGCGCGCAAATTTAAAAGTTCAAAACCATTGATGAATGCAGGATCTGCAGCAACCGCTACAATTTGCTCTTTTCCCTTATTGTTTAAAAATAGAAATTGCATTTTCCATATAGCTTTAATCTCATCTTTCAGAGCTTTTTTTAGAGCGGTGATCTGTCCTTGGGATTGAAATACTTTCTGGCACATATCCTCAAATAGCAGAGGATCGAGCAAAACGTCTTTTTTTACCTGCTCATATTCATCCCAATATACTGGCCACAGCATGTTTGCAAACATAACCGAGCTCTTTGGCATTATTCCATTTGCATAGTCATCGTCTAAGACTTTTACGACATTCTCTAAATAGGATTTATATTGAGAAGATGCGCTTATAGCATCAAGAGTTGGAAAAAGGTATTTAAAGAGATCGTATTGCTTTAATAGCTTATAGCTTTCAATACTATGACCATATAAAAATAGCTTATTTACCTCTCCTAGCAGGCGCATATTATGGATAGTTTTCAAACTCTCCCCAAGCTCTCTTATAGGCTTAGCTGAACTTTCTGAAATGGTAAAATTAAGTTTGGCAGCAAAACGTAAAACGCGTAGCATACGCACAGGATCGTCTTTATAGCGCGTTGCGGCATCACCAATGGTATTAATGACATGTTGCTTTAGATCGAATAAGCCACCATGAAAATCGATTAACTCTGATTTATTAATGTCAAAGTAAATGGCATTGATAGTAAGATCTCGTCTATTTGAATCTACAGCTAAAGATTTAGTAAAAGCAAACTTAGTTGGCGTAATATGCGCTGACGATAATGCTTGTTGCCCTTTAGATGTTTTCTTATCTACTACCTCTATAAAAGGCGAAACCGCTACATCTTCGTCATCAAAGCTAACCTTGACTACGGGAAAATTATTTCCAAGCTTTTGAGCATTCTTAAAAAGCTTTAATATGTCGTCAATACTAGCATTGGTGCAAACATCAAAATCCTTAGGATTTTTACCTGACAACAGATCGCGTACTGCTCCGCCTACTAAATAGGCCTCAAAACCATGCTCCTGTAAGGTGTCAATAATCTCTACCGCATGTGATTGCAGATCCTCTTTATAGATATCAAGGAGCTTACTATCGACAATAAGCTGAGATTGCCCTTTTTTTAAAACCTCTTCTTTATTTTGCTTTAAAAGATTTAACAGATCTTGAGAGTCATTAACATAAATTCCCTTAAGGACATAGGAGTTTTCATTTGAGAGAGCCGAAGATGGGAAAGACAGAGCTAATAAAGAAAGTGCTGCAGTTGCAAAAAATAACCTTTTGCATTGATTTGATTTAAAAAAATGCAGGCTAAAAGCTCTGTTAGCGCCATTTACAACATTAATGCTCATAATCAATCCTAAAAATATGCTTTAAATGCTATTCTTTAGTCCTCAGGTCAAAAGGCAACAGTGCTATAGTCTGGTAATTTTTTTAAGTTTAGGTAGATGCTTAGGCTCTCTTTAAAAAAAATCACGACACTTAATCAACGCTTTTTAGGATACAAAACGCTCTTCTCATCAAAATAAGGCAGCCAGAACTTAACATACTTCTCAACGTTCTCTCCAGATGTTTCACGCAGACGTAAAAGTTCAAATGCATTAATAAAATTGGGATCGGCCGACAAAGCTTCCACTACACTTAAATCATCTATTTTCAATAGCTGCGACTGTAGCTTCCACAAATAAAGAATATCGTCCGGAATGGTGCTTCTAAGTGCTGTGGATTTGTTTTGTACAGTCAATATCTTATTCCATGCCCAATCTGCAATTTGATCGTCTGTATACTCAGGAAAACTCTTTTTTAAATAATTAAATTTATCCAGAAAAGCCGGCCAAAGCATATAAGCGTAAATGAGGTATGGTTTAACAAAATTACGCTTGGAATGTTCAGCATCAAAAAGAGCAACAACGTGCTCAAAAAAAGGTTTATATTGAGGATCCTTTATTTTATTTTCAAGATCAGGAAATACATATTTAAAAGCATCGTACTCACACAAAAGATTTAAAGTTTGAGAACCATAGCCAGTTAAAAACAGGTTATTTACCTCAGCAAACATACGCAATTGATGTATTTTTTTAAGATATGGTACAAGCTCATAAATTGGTGTAGATGCAGCGTCAGAAATTTTAAAATTCAATTTTGCGGCAAAACGAATAACTCGTAGCATGCGGAGAGGATCTTGCTTATAAATTGTTGCAGCATCACCAATAGTGTTAATAACATGCTCTCTTAAATCATATATACCACCATGAAAATCAATAAATTGTGCTTTATTTATATCAAAGTAAATAGCATTAATTGTAAGATCACGGCGATCTGAATCCTGAGCAAGAGCACTTGTCTCCTCCGCACCATCAGCCTTTTCTAAAGATGTTGCGGCTGTAGGATCATTTTTTAAAGAGCCAGATTTAAAAGGAGCAACCTCCACTTCCTCATCTTTATAATCTAGCTTAACAATAGGATAATTTTTTCCAACCTTGCGCGCATTCTTATCCTTAAAAAGGTTCACGACTTCATCAGCAGATGCGCTAGTACAAACGTCATAATCCTTAGGCTCTTTACCTGATAGAAGATCGCGTACTGCACCACCAACTAAATATGCTTCAAAACCTGCTAATTGAAGGTTATCAATAACCTCCACAGCATGCGTATGAAGATCCTCTTTAAAGATATTAAATTGATTACTATCAATAACAAATTTAGCCCTTCCAGTCCTTAAAACATCGGCTTCATTTTTTTTAAGTGTATTTA
>CAVJLP010000088.1:0-9232 GCA_963650525.1 Firmicutes bacterium CAG:534 | reverse complement strand
TTTCAAGCTTTGGCGTTATTGCATGCAATATGGCATGTAATTTTTATGAAAGTTTAGCTGTTGGATTAGGATCTTACAAGGTAGATGTACTTGCATACCTCATATTTCCTCTGATTTTGTTATTATTTACCAAGATATAGAGGATGAGGAAGATGCAAGTTTACAAAGTAGGCGGCGCAGTGCGCGACAGACTTTTGGGGCTTGATTGCGCTGACACTGACTATGTAGTGGTCGGCGCTGATGAAAAGACCATGTTGGATTTGGGCTACTCGCAGGTAGGTCATGATTTTCCTGTTTTTCTACATCCTAAAACTCATGAAGAATATGCTCTAGCCCGTACCGAGCGTAAGAGTGGTCAAGGCTATTTGGGTTTTGTGTGCTCTTTTTCCCCAGATGTCACTTTGGAGGAGGATTTAAAGCGCCGAGACCTCACCATCAATGCCATGGCAGAGGATGATTCTGGAAAGATTATTGATCCTTATGGCGGAGCAGATGATATCGAGCATAAGGTTTTGCGTCATGTGTCCGAAGCTTTTGTTGAAGATCCTCTGCGAGTACTGAGAGTGGCACGCTTTGCCGCTAAGCTCTATCATCTGGGCTTTCATATTGCAGATGAAACCTTAAGTCTCATGCGTGATATGTCTGAATCAGGAGAGCTTTCAGCGCTAACTCCAGAAAGAGTATGGATTGAACTGTATAAGGCATTGTGCACGCGTAATCCTGAGATCTTTATTGAGGTTTTGCGAGATTGCGGCGCCTTGAGGATAGTAATGCCTGAGGTTGATGCCTTATATGGAGTACCAGGGCCTAAGAGATGGCATCCTGAGATAGATTCTGGAGTACACACCTGTTTAACTTTGGCGCGCGTAAGTTGTGAAAGTGAGGATCCAATAGTGCGTTTTGCCATGCTCTGTCACGATCTAGGCAAGGGCAGAACTCCAGTTACGCAATGGCCTCATCATCCACAGCACCATATGCTAGGAGTAGATCCTCTGCGTGAAATGTGTAAGAGATTGCATATTCCAAAGCAGTACGAGGATTTTGCCTATAAGGTGGTACGCTATCACTCCGACATGCATCATGTGTATAGAAATGGCGGTGAGGGCATAGTCTCCTTATTTGATGCTCTGGATGCTTGGCGCAAACCTGAGCTCATTAAGCCGTGGGTGTTGTGCTGTAAATGTGATTTCCTAGGAAGACTTGGCTTTTCCAACAGACCCTTTCCCAGAGCCGACTATATATTAGGAGCTTTTGCACTGTGCCGTAACATTACTGCCAGAGAGTTTGTTGAACGCGGTGCTAAGGGATCGGAGATCCGTGATTTGATGCATGAAAAGCGTGTGGCACTGGTAAATGAATATTTAACGCAACTGCCAAAAAGCGAGCTTGATGACAGCGCCAATGAAATGCCTCCTGCCGATCTTAGAACATGGCGCCCTCTAGGCTTTGATTTTTAAGACCTTTCACAGTTTCTGGGTTAAATATGTTTTTTAGAGCAGATCAAGACAGGCGCCGATATTTAGCCCATCAAACAGATCGTCATTATCAAGATTGCGCTTTATCATGTTGGCAACTGTTTGCATGGCATAGCAAGTAGCACTCTTAACGTCAAAATTTTGCGTCATTTTTGAGATAAAAAGGGCTGCAAAAACGTCGCCTGTGCCATGAAATTCCTTGTTAAGGCTTTCATAGGGCAAGGCAATTTCAGCATTATTAATGGCATCAAATCCAAATACCATGCTCTGACCATCCACTAAAGCTGAGGTAATCAGGATGGTGCCTGAGCATAGTGTGCGTAGCTTTAACAAGATTTCCTGCATTTTTTGATGGGTAAAGCCATTTGCACTGCAGGCTGTATCTGTAAGCAAGCAGGCCTCAGTGAGGTTTGGCATGATGAAATCTGAGCATTTTATAAGTGAGCGCATGTTTAGCACATCCTCATTACTCATGCCGTTATATAGTGAACCGTGATCGCCCATGATGGGATCAGTGAAAATGGCAATTCCCATCCTGCGGTATTCATTACAAAACTTAGCTACAAGCTCAGATTGCGCGCGGGAGGCTAGAAATCCTGTATAAACTGCATCAAATTTAAAGCCCAGATTTTTCCAGTGTTCAAAGGTTTTGGCCATGAAGTCGGTGGTGTCTAAAACATCAAAGCTTCCGTAGGCAAAGTTATTTGATACTAAGGCAGTAGGTAGGACTGAAACCTCAAGACCTAGGTGTGAGCAAATAGGGAGCATGGCGTTGACTGCCATACGTCCGTAGCAGGGTAGATCGCCTATCAATAAAATGCGTTTTGGCATGGATTTTAGGTTCTTTAAAAAAGTGGTGGCAATTTGTACAATTGCTATTTCGTACAAAGCTTTTTTAGAACATTTTAGCAAATGATTATGATCTTAGACCAAAAGATTAGGGCTTAGAGCTTTCATATCATAAGATTTGACTAAGAAATAGCTAATTGATGTCTAATGGATGTAGCAGAAGATCTGCTTAGCAATATATAGATGAGGATATATCCAAAATGATCAAAATTTCTAATAAAAAACGCTTCATTTTGGCAACAGGTGCAATAGCCCTAATAGCTGCATACGGTTTATACAATTATCTACATGTGGAGGCACCCTCTTACATGACTACCGCACCTGAGATGCGTTCTATCGTTAAGCAGGTATATTCAACAGGTACGGTTGAGGGCAAGACCCAAGTTGATGTTGGTGCTCAGGCCTCAGGTCAAATCACAAAACTTTATGTATCAACAGGAGATGTAGTAAAAAAAGGTGATCCTCTATGTGAGATCGATCCGCGTACTCAGGAAAATGCTTTAAAGAGTGCGCAGGCCGAGGTGGAGATAACCAAGGCTACTATAGTTGCCAAGAAAGCTGAAATTAAGAAACTTCAAAATGAAGCTAATCGTCAGCGCAATCTAATCAAGACTCAGGCAACATCTACTCAGGATTTAGAGGCTGCGGTAGCATCGTTAGATATTGCCAAGGCACAACTTACGCAATATGAAGCAACCTTAAATAAAAATCAAATAGCATTATCTGACTGCGAGACTAAGCTTGGCTATACCTCAATTACCTCTCCTATGGACGGTACTGTATATGCAACTGTAGTTGAAGAAGGACAGACGGTGAATGCAACGCAGACTACTCCTACTATTTTGCGTCTTGCAGATATGAGTGCCGTTAAGATTAGAACGGAAATCTCAGAGGCGGATGTGGTGAATGTAAAGGAGGGCTTGGACTGCACATTTACTATTTTAGGGCTTCCGCATAAGACCTTCTCAGGAAAATTAGGTCGCATTGAGCCTGCACCATCTAGCTATGCATCCTCCACTTCAAGCTCAAGTTCTTCAAGCTCGTCGTCATCTTCATCATCAAGCAGTGCTATTTACTATAACGCTGACATTATTGTGGATAACCCCGAGGGGATATTGCGTATTGATATGACTGCAGATGTAACCATCAATATTGCCAAGGCAGATGATGTGTTAACGGTGCCTTTGACTGCCCTGCGCAATGATAATGGTGATGATGGCAGTGTGTACATCCTGCAAAAAGGAGAGGTGCATGAGGCCAAGGTCAAGCTTGGATTGCGCGATGATCAATATGTACAGATTGAAGATGGCTTAGATAAAGATGTTGCAATTGTCATCGGTGATGATGTCATGACCGCTGAGGCACAGGCTGCCACCTCCATGAAGAAAGGTCCAAGAATGTTCTAAAGGAGAGCAAAAATGAGTGCACTTTTAGAATTGAAGGACATAAGACGTAGCTATGGCGAGGGTGATAGCCGCGTTGAGGTTTTAAAGGGGATCAATCTTACTATTGAACGTGGTGAGCTCCTAGCAATTATCGGTCCTTCAGGATCGGGTAAATCGACTTTGATGAATATCATCGGCTGTCTAGATAAGCCAACATCAGGATCTTATGAGGTCAATGGTAAGTCCACCTCAGGCATGTTTCCAGATGAGCTTGCAGCGTTGCGTCGTGATTTTTTTGGCTTTATCTTTCAGCGCTACCATTTGCTAGGACATTTAAACGCAGCTGAAAATGTACAGGTGCCATCTGTATATTCTGGTATGGGGAGAGGTGAAAGACATGAGCGTTCGTTAAAACTACTAGAACGTCTTGGGTTGGGAGAGAGAGCTCATCATAAACCCTCAGAGATGTCTGGTGGTCAGCAGCAGCGTGTGTCTATTGCGCGTGCGCTTATGAATGGCGGACAGATTATTTTAGCCGATGAGCCCACCGGAGCTTTGGATACTAAATCAGGTGAGGAGGTGATGAAGATCTTAACTGAGCTTAATGCTCAGGGGCATACCGTTATTTTGGTAACCCACGATCCTAGAATTGCCGCCAGAGCTCGTCACGTGATCACCATTAAAGACGGTGAAATAGTAGACAATACCATCAATGAAAATATTCAGCCTACCAATGTAGAGGCTGCATCTGAGGTGAAATCAGTTGCCGAGGATAATGCACCAATATCGCGTATGGAAAAGCTCTCGGCTATGACCGAGCGTCTACGTGAGGCCGGCTCTATGGCTTTGCGCTCAATGGTATCTAACCGTATGCGTACGCTACTTACTATGCTGGGTATCATTATCGGTATTATGGCTGTGGTAATGGTGGTAGCCTTAGCACGAGGTGCGTCAAACAACATTATTGCCAATATTTCATCCATGGGCACTAATACTATCTCGGTGATGCCAGGTGAGCGTATGGGTGATGTGCGTTCAAATAAGGTAAGAACCCTCAAGGTATCAGATTTAAAAGCTCTGCAGGGACAGCCCTTTGTGGATTCGGTATCTCCTGTTGTAAATGCCTCTGTGCTTTTAAGACGCTATAACCTTGAAAATAATGCTACTGCCTATGGCGTAAATTCTGAGTATTTCCAAGTTTATGGTATGGAGATAGCTAAGGGGCGCAAGTTTTCTGAAAAAGAGGCAGGAGACAATTCTCAGGTATGTGTCATTGACGATACAACTGCAAAGACATTATTCGTAGGTGAGGATCCTATTGGTAAGCGCATTTTGCTAAATGATCTGCCGCTTACGGTGATTGGAGTTTTAACTGATAAGGAGCTAGCCTTCAGACGTCCTGATGCGCTCTATGTCTATACTCCGTATTCAACCTTGATGCATCGTCTGCAAAATATTGATTATCTATCTACTTTAATAGTGCGTATTGCCTCAGGATTTTCTACAGCCGTTGCCGAAAATTCCCTAGTGTCACTTTTAAAATCCCGCCATGGGCGTAAGGACTTTTTCGTACAGTCCTCAGATACCATCATGAAATCGATTAATGCTGCCACCTCAACATTTACTTTGTTGATTTCAGCTATTGCAGTGATTTCACTTATCGTAGGTGGTATTGGCGTGATGAATATCATGCTGGTTTCGGTAACTGAAAGAACTCGCGAAATTGGTATTCGTATGGCAGTGGGAGCTAGGCGCTCTGACATCATGTCGCAGTTTTTAATTGAGGCAATCTGTGTGTGTATTACAGGTGGTCTTTTAGGCGTTATTTTGTCAGTTGCGGCAGGGCGCATCATCATGATGTTCTTCCCCTCAGTCCCGCTGTCGTTCTCGGCTGTATCCATCGTGGTGGCAGTCTTAACCTCCTGCCTTATCGGTATGATCTTTGGCTATATGCCAGCCCGCGGGGCTGCCAAGCTTGATCCTATTGAGGCCTTGGCAAGAGAGTAACAGGAATAAAAATTTCAAAGCCTGCAAAGCATAGAAAAGAGCAGGCTTTAAGGACAACAGACATGAGTAAGATTGATGATATAAAAAACGTTCCCTCTCTTAAAGATATGGAGGATCTTTGTGGAAAAGATGAGCTCGTAAATATCTTTATTGACTTGGTTACTCAAGGCAGTGATGCTGATCCTTTTTCAAAGAATGTTCCATCAAGCGTGGGGCAGTTACGTTTGGGCGCCAAGATCACAGCTGCGTTGCGCAATATGGGCTATGAGGCAAGCCAAGATGAAAGAGGTGTTGTAACTTGTCATGTAGAGGCCTCAAAGGGCTCTGAGAGTGCTCCAAAGCTTGCACTGCTAGCTCATATGGATACAGCACCTGATGCCGCAGGTGAGAATGTGCAGCCTCATCTTGTAAAGAACTATCAAGGTGGACCGATTATCCTAAAATCAAAGCTAGTGCTTGATGAGAGCGTAAGCCCAGAGCTTTTAAATCACGTTGGTGATGACATTATAGTAACCTCAGGTGAGACCTTGCTTGGTGCTGATGACAAGGCTGGTGTGGCTGTTATTTTGCAGCTTCTGCGCAAGATAAGCCAAAATCCTGAGATCCCTCATCCTCCTATGTGTGCCGTGTTCACTGTCGATGAGGAAATAGGTTATAGCGCTGATTATGTCGATTTAGATAAGATTAAGTGTGATTACGGTGTGACCATTGATGGAGGAGAGGCAGGAGAACTTGCAACTGAGACCTTCAATGCAGAGGCAGCCAATATCTATATTACTGGACGTAGTGTGCACACTGGTACTGCCTATAAGGTGATGATTAATGCCTGTGAGATTGCTTGCCGTTTTATGTCAATGTTGCCTCCTAATGAAAAACCGGAGAACACTTATGGCAAGGAAGGCTTTTACCATGTACATGGCGTATATGCCAAGACGGCAGAGGCGGAGATCCGTATGATCCTGCGTGATTTCACGCAGGAAGGTCTTGCAAAGAGAGTAAGGCTGATTGATGAAATTGCCACGCTTTTAAACTCTGAATTAGGCTTTGATGCAGTTAAGGTTGAGCATATTAAGCAGTATAAGAACATGGCCAAGGTTTTAACTGAGCATCCTCAAATAGTAGATCTTTGTAAAAAGGCCTATGAGATGGCTACGGTTGCAGTGCGAGAGGTTAGTGTACGTGGTGGCACAGATGGCTCAAATCTGTCAAATCGTGGTCTTCCATGCCCTAATATTTTTACCGGTGCTTTAAATTGTCACGGTCCTTTGGAATGTTTGCCTGTTGCATCCTTGCATAAGGCTTATGCAGTAACAAGAGCATTGGTTGAATGTGCTGCTAAGGTTTAAAAACAGTATTTTTGCAGGGTATTTAGAAAAAATAAGAAGGAATAGATCATGCGTTATCAAGTTCCCCTAGCCTTAGTTGCAATGTTGTCTTTGAGTTCTTGTTCCTTGATGCTTAGTGATTATGAGCGTGGTGCAATGCCTGAGATTGCATCCTTTAATGCAGACAAGCTACAGGGCTCTTTGATGTCAGAGCACTTTTGGGAGGATTTTAACGATCCTAAGCTAAATGCAGTTATTGAAAAGGCATTAGCTGGAAACTTTGACATTAAAACTGCTGCCTTAAAGGTACAAAAAGCAAGACTTGCAGCAGATTTAGCTAAAAGCGATTATCTGCCAACTCCTCAAAATACTGCTGTGGGAGTTGAAGCAAAGCGTGCTCTGGATTATCACGACAGTACCCATAAAAGCTCATCAAGTAGCTTTAATATCTCCTACCAAGCAGATCTCTTTGGACAGATTGAGGCTGAAAACAGAGTAAGTGGTGAGGAGTACATTGCAACTGTCTATGATGATAGAGCAATGCGTTTGACTGTTATTGAGAATACCGCTAAGGCTTACTGGAAATATGCTTATTGTAAAAAAGCATTGGAAATTAATCAAAAAAGCTTAGAGGATAGTAAAACTCGACTTTCCTTAGTGGAGAGTAAATTTCAAGCAGGTGCTGCTAATGCAGCTGAGCTTGATACTGCGCGTATTAGCAATTTGAAATCAAAAAGCAGTGTGGATAAGGCAGAGTCTGACTTAAAGCAAGCTCGCACAGCGTTAGCTACCTTATTAGGAGTGGGGGCCGATCAGGATTGTGAGGTTTTTCTTCCTGATGTTACAACAGTTAAGACTTTTCCTTTAGATGTGCCAGCAACCTTGCTTGAGCGTCGTCCTGATTTGATGGCATCTGAGGCAAGATTACGTAAGGCTTTGGCAAGTACGGATGTTTCCTTTACTGATTTTTTCCCAAAGATCACCTTCAGTGCAGGGATCAGTGCTGGAAGTTCAACGGCGTTTTATGACTTCTTTGCCAACCCACTTAGTGCTCTAGGGGCTGCAATTACCTTGCCATTTTTTAATTTCCATAAGTTATCGATTCAGCATCAAAGTGCATTGAAAGACTATGAGATTGCTCAAGTAGATTTTGTTGCATCATATATTAAGGCGGTGCAAGAGGTCTATGATTACATAACCTTGATCGAGTACGATGATAAGAGCTTAGTAAATTCCAAGGCACAATATGAGCTAGCATCTGCAAACTATGATCGTTATTTTGAGCGTTATCGTCAGGGATTAAGTCCGCTTTCAGATCTATTGGATGCTGCTGATAATAAGCGTTCAGCTGAGCTTGTTGCATGTGAGAGTGTCAGGGCTTTGTTATCTAATGAAATATCATTAATGACAGCCTTAGGTGGTGGAAATCCTGCACTTTGAGCAAGAGATAAGTCATGCTCGTATACTGCAATATGAGTATGTATCGAGGATTCAAGATGAAAAGTTAGCAATTAGCTAATTTGTGGGTGAGGGAAGTGGGAGTGGATGAATATGGATGAGCAGGTTTTACAATCTTTAAGAAAAGTGCCCTATGGTTTTTCTAATTTTGCTGAAGTAATTCGTGATCGTTACTACATTGATAAAACTCCAGCTATCAAGAATGTATTTAGTGATGATTCATCTAAGGCCATGTTGATCACAAGGCCAAGACGCTTTGGCAAAACCTTGCTCATGGATACCTTCTATGATTTTCTAAGGATTAATTCTGAAAATCTAGACGATACTTCATATCAGGAAAAGCTTTTTAAAGACACCAAGATTTATGAAGATAAGTCATTTTGCCAAGAGTTCATGGGCAAATGGCCGGTTATATTTGTATCGTTTAAGGATGTTGGTGGACTTAACTTTGAGACCTCCATTGGAGATTTAGCATTAGCAATTGCAGAAGCTGCTGGCAAGCACCGATATCTTCTAACAAGTCCAAAGCTTAATAAAAATGATATAGAAACATACCAGATTATTTTAGACGATAGCTTACTTACAGAAGATCTAGGACTTGGTGAGTTAGTCTTTTCTTTAAAGTCGCTATCTTACTTGTTATATAAGCACTATGGAAAGAAGGCCATTGTATTAATTGATGAATACGATTATCCGCTTGATAAGGCTTCTACCAATGGTTATTACAAGGAGA
>CAVJLP010000087.1:0-9660 GCA_963650525.1 Firmicutes bacterium CAG:534 | reverse complement strand
GGTAAAAATGTGAGCGTATCTACAAAAATAATGTTATGCGTAAAAAAATAGATGTTACGGTTAACATCTTCGCTATTACTTTGCTATACTCACATTTAAAAGAATTACTACTATTTTTACCTAATCTGTATTCGGAGTAACAGGATGAGCAATATCAAGTGCGTGGTAATGGGAACATGCGGTTCCGGTAAGACCACCGTGGGTAAGGCCTTGGCTAAACACTTCAATGCTACATTCATTGATGGTGATGATCTTCATCCTCGTCATAATGTTGAAAAGATGCGTGCAGGAATTCCGCTTAATGATGAGGATCGTAAGCCGTGGCTTGAGCGTGTTTCTGATGTTTTCTTTTCCCTAGAAAACCGCTCTGGATCTGGTGTGGTGGTGTGCTCAGCTCTAAAGCGTAAGTACCGTGACATCATAAGAGATGGCAATGAAGGTTTGATCTTTGTTCATCTTTATGCTGATAAGCAGATCATTATCGAGCGTATGAGCAGACGCAAGGGACACTATATGAAAACTGAGATGGTGGATTCCCAGTTTGCAACATTGGAATTCCCTGATCCTAAAGTTGAAACGGATGTAATCAATATCGATGTAGAGCCTGCAATTGAGACTGTAATTGAAGAGGCCATCAAGGCAGTTGAGGAGAAGTGTCATGAATAATGTAGTGTTGGAAGTCACCAAGCGCATTGAAGAGCGCTCAGTTGAGACTCGTGCTAAATATTTAGCTATGATTGCAGCTCAGAGGGATGAAGGGCGCAATCGTGACAATTTAAATTGCTCTAATATTGCTCATGCCGCTGCCGCCATGGATGGCTCCATTAAGGAAAATCTAATCACCGGCGCTGGCCCTAATATTGGTATTGTTACTGCCTATAACGATCTAGTTTCAGCTCACTGCCCTTATAAGGTATATCCAGATGAAATTAAGGCATCAGTTGAGCTGTGTGGAGCCTCTGCACAGGTTGCAGGTGGCGTCCCTGCCATGTGTGATGGTGTAACCCAAGGTCACCCCGGCATGGATATGTCCTTATTCTCCCGTGATCTCATTGCTCAGGGTGTGGCTGTAGCCTTATCCCACAATGTGTTTGACGGTGCCTTGCTTTTAGGTATCTGTGACAAGATCGCCCCGGGTATGTTGATGGGCGCTGCCTCCTTTGCACATCTGCCAATTGCCTTTGTACCGGCAGGTCCTATGGGTACTGGTATTTCCAACAAGGAGAAAACAGAGGTTCGCCAGCAGTATGCTGCAGGAGAGATTGATCACGTAGCCTTGCAGCGTATGGAGTGCAAGGCCTACCACTCAACTGGCACCTGCACCTTCTTTGGTACTGCCAACACCAATCAGCTCGTTTTGGAGGCTATGGGCTTGATGCTACCAGGCTCTGCCTTTGTTCCTCCTCAGAGTGCTTTACGTCGTGCTTTGACTGATAGGATCTCCAAAGATATTGCCAACTCTACAGCCTTAGGTAATAAGGTACGTCCACTAGTTGATGTGCTCACTGCTAAGAATATCGTCAATGGCGTGGTAGCACTGCTTGCATCAGGTGGCTCAACTAACCACACCTTGCATATGGTGGCAATTGCCCGCTCTGCAGGCTACATTTTGACCTGGCAGGATCTCTCCGATCTCTCCGAGGTAGTGCCTCTGCTCGTGAATATCTATCCTAATGCTCAGCCTGATATCAATGCGCTGCAGGACGCTGGCGGTGTTCCGGTCTTAATGAAGGCACTGTCTCGCCGTGGACTTTTGCATGAGGATGTACATACTGTCGCAGGTGAATTTGCCGATCAGATGACAACTCCGGTATTAGTTGAAGGTGAGCTTAAGTTTGTTGACTGCGGTGAGACCAAAAATGAGAAGGTCCTAATCTCAGGTGACGGATATTTCCGTGAGCATGGTGGCCTTAAGGTACTGAAGGGTAATTTAGGTCAGTGCGTGATCAAGATTTCTGCTGTTGCCCCTGAGCATCATCATGTGAAGGCTCCTGCACGCGTGTTTAATTCCCAATACGATGTGCATAAGGCCTATCAGGCAGGTGAGCTCAATCAGGACTGTGTCATCGTAGTCCGTTATGCAGGTCCTGCAGCTGCCGGTATGCCAGAGCTTCACAAGCTGATGCCGGTCTTAGGTAATCTGCAAAAAGCAGGCTTCCATGTCGCGCTATTAACCGATGGCCGTCTCTCCGGTGCATCAGGTGGTATTCCCTCAGCCCTGCATTTATCTCCTGAGGCTGCTCATGGTGGTAAGGTAGCCTTGCTACAAGATGGCGATATTATCGACTTTGATGCTGATAAGGGTGAGGTTAACTGCTTGACCTCTTTGGAAGGCCGTGTAGCAGATGTTCCTGATCTTGAGAAGGATGAGCAGACTTTTGGCAGATGGCTCTTTAAGTCCTGCCGCATGACAGTCTCACCTGCAGATCAAGGTGCTACTTTCTTGTTTAAGCTTTGATTTTAAAGCTTACTTTTAATCTTCATGAGAAACTTCTTAGGCAGGGCTTTGGCTCTGCCTTTTTTCAAAGTGTAGGTGGTAGCAGTTCAGAAAATTATGAGGTGTTGAAAAGGATAGCTGATGTTATTATAGGCATGAGTCTAAAATGATATTTATGACAATGGATTTGAAGAGCGTGTTATGGAGTCTCTGAACAATCTGCCTTTGGGCGTAGCCAACTTTTCAAGCCTTCGTAAAAACAATCTTATTTACGTAGATAAGTCTGCGTATATTGCAAAGCTTGCAAGCACTAATGGTTTCTACTTTTTATCAAGACCTAGACGTTTTGGAAAATCTCTGCTTATAAGTACCTTGGAATCATTGTTTAAAGATGGTCTTAAGAATTTTAAGGGCTTGGCAATTGAAAACATCTGGCATGAAACGCATACCTATCCTGTGATCCATTTGGATTTTACTGACTGTGTAAGCTTTGATAATGCTAAGACCTTTGATGCCTATTTTGAGAAAAAGTTAAGGCAGAGCATTAGTAGAGCAGGATTGAAGCTGGCGCCACTTGATGCTGATGCCGGGATCGTTACGGTTTTAGATCAGTTTGAAGAGACTCTGATCCAAAATAATGAAAAGCAGTGCGTTCTGCTCTTTGATGAATATGATCTGCCTCTTAATAGTTGTATAAATGACAAGAAATTATTTCAAAGGGTTCATGCTACGCTCAATAATTTCTGGAGCATGATCAAAAAGAACAATGGCTCTCTAAGATTTCTGTTCTTTACTGGTATCTGTAAGTATAGGCATTTAAATATTTTTTCCGGTACCAACTTTGTCATCGATCTTAGCTTAGATGTTGAGTACAGTACTCTTTTGGGTTATAGCATAGAAGAGATTAAGCATTATTTTGCAGCATATTTAGAGCAAGCTGCTTCGCAACTTAATATAAGCTATGAGCAATGCTTAGCCTTGATTCAAAAGAATTATGACGGTTTTTGTTTTGATGCTCAGGGTAAATACCATGTTCATAATCCGTGGTCGGTTATCAATTTTTTCAGATCTCCTAGGATGGGGTTTTTAAATTACTGGTATGAAACAGCTGGTACTCCATCGGTATTGTTAAATTATATAAGCAGTCATTCTCTAAGAGATCCTGAGGAATATGGGATAGATATTGAATGTTCTTTTGATGAATTAAATTCCACCCAGGAGTTATCTGAGATAAGTGATTTAGCTTTGCTTGTCCAAACTGGGTATTTAACCATCAAAAGGCGGTTTTCGGAGAATTTGGTCACCTTGAATTATCCTAATGTAGAGGTGGCTAAATCGATGGCAAGGCTTTACAGTTCAAAATTTGTCAGTTCATCTCATGAAGCGGCTCTATCTTGTGCTGTAGATAAGTCTTGTGTTGATGATATGGTTGATGCGTTAAACACTATCATGCTCAATATTCCATATCACAGCTATCCTTTGGACAATGAAGCTAAGGTCAGAGCCATTTTAATAGTCAGTTTTAGAGCTTTAGGCTATGAAATCTCTGCAGAATGTGTAAATGCTAGGGGGCGCTCTGACATTGAAATGCTAGCAGGTAATAAGTATTTTGTCTTTGAGCTTAAATTTGCAACAGCTAATGATGAAGAAACACTACTTAGCAAAGCAATAGAGCAAATTAAAAGTAGGGAGTATGGAGTGCACTCATACCCAAAGCTTGAACATATCCATGTGGCGCTGGTGTTTTCATCAAAAACACGCACCTTTACGCAATATACAAGCTTTTAGATCCTATCTTTTATGGAAAATTTAAAAGATTAAGCCCTCCTTGCGAGGGCTTGTAGCTTAGAGCCTGACAGATGCTGATTAGTTCCAGTTGTCAGCGCGGATCTCAAAGTAGGACTGAGGATGGTTGCACACAGGACACACCTCAGGGGCCTTAGAGCCAATAACGATATGACCGCAGTTACGGCACTCCCACACACGGATGCCGGCCTTTTCAAATACAGCCTTTTCCTTGCAGTTCTTTAACAGCTCACGGAATCTGTTTTCATGGTTGCGTTCAATGGCAGCAACCGAGCGGAACTTCTTGGCAACCTCAAAAAAGCCTTCAGCTTCAGCCTCGTTGGCCATCTGATCGTACATGTCGGTCCATTCGTAATTTTCGCCGTTAGCAGCTTCTTCAAGATTAGATGCGGTATCACCTAATTGCTCAAGCTCCTTTAACCACATCTTGGCATGTTCTTTTTCATTGTCAGCAGTCTTAAGAAAGATTTCAGCTATCTGCTCAAAACCTTCTTTTTTGGCAATGGAGGCAAAAAAAGTATATTTATTACGTGCCTGTGATTCTCCTGCAAATGCAGTTTGCAGATTCTTTTCTGTTTTTGATCCAGAGTATTTGTTAGCCATGTAGTATCTCCTGATCTTATCCTTATGTCAGGTTTCCTTTTTCTCTTTATTAATTAAGGTCATCTTTTGCCAGACAGTTGGCACATGTACCTTTGAATGAAATCGTGCATTCGTCTATTTCGCCGCCAAATTGCTGTTGCTGTTCTTCAAGCATAACATTCATTTCATGAGCGGTATTGAAATCCAGAACGCGGTGACATTTTTTACAATAAAAATGAGCATGAGGTTTAACATTGGGATCAAAGTGGATTTTGCCATCACCAACGTTGATGCTCTGTAGCTCTTTTTCCTCAGTAAGCAGCATAAGGTTACGATATACCGTACCTAAACTGATTGAAGGAAAGAAGACGCGTATTTCATCGTATATAGTCTGAGCATCTGGATGATCTGTACGACCACACAGCAATTCCCGCATCTTGAGACGTTGTTTGCTATTACGTCTTAATGTATCCATTTCTTCCTTAATGATAATCATTACTGTAATTATTTTACAAAGAAATAATTATACTTTCAACATATATTTAATATGCATCTTGTTAATTTGATTTAAATATATCTATGAATTATTTCTGAAATGTGGTGGAAAAATTGTCGAAATATCGGAGGGATTTTTAAAGAATGAAGGCATCTGTACGATGCCTTCACAACAGTTTATTTAAGCTTTGTTTCAGATTTTTTTGGCAAGCTCAACTGCCTTACCAATATAGCTAGCAGGGGTCAGATCCTTAAGCAGGTCCTTAGCCTCAGCAGGCATATCAAGGTTTGCTAGGAAGTTTTCCATGATTTCCTCAGTTACCTTACGGCCGCGGGTTAGCTCCTTGAGCTTCTCATAAGGGTTGGCAATACCAACACGGCGCATGACAGTCTGATAAGGCTCTGCTAGAACTTCCCAGTTGTCATTTAGTTCAGCGGCAGTGTGCTCAGGATTTGCCTGTAGCTTGGAAATGCCCTTGAGGGTGCTCTTCCAGGCAATTAAGCAGTAACCGAAGGCTACACCTAAATTACGCAAGACGGTGGAGTCGGTAAGATCACGCTGGAAACGGGAAATAGGAAGCTTGTTGCCAAGATGCTTAAAGAGCGCATTAGCAATACCAAGGTTACCCTCAGAGTTTTCAAAGTCGATAGGATTGACCTTGTGAGGCATGGTGGATGAGCCAATTTCGCCCTTGATGGTCTTCTGGGTGAAGGTACCATAGGAAATATAGCCCCAGATGTCACGATCAAAATCGATGAGGATGGTATTGAAGCGATCAACAGCATCAAACATCTCAGCCATGTAATCGTGAGATTCAATCTGAGTGGTATAGGGATTCATGGTTAAGCCAAGATCTGCCTCAAATTCACGGGCAAAGCTTTCCCAGTCAACTTCGGGGTAGGCTACAGAGTGGGCATTCCAGTTACCTACAGCGCCATTCATCTTGCCTAAGATGACCACATTGGCATAGGCATCACGCTGCTTTTTAAGACGATAGGCAAAGGTTGCCATCTCTTTACCGATGGTGGTAGGAGATGCTGGCTGACCGTGAGTACGAGCAAGCAAAGGAATGTCTGCATATTTATGAGCAAGCTCAGTGATCTCTGCAATGACCTTGTCCATAACTGGCAAAATAGCCTCGTCACGGGCAGTCTTCAACATCAGGGCATGAGAGTTGTTATTGATATCCTCAGAGGTGCAGGCAAAATGAATGAATTCACGCACCTTGGCAATTTCTGCATTGTCCTTGGTCTTATCCTTTAGGAAATACTCAACAGCCTTGACATCGTGATTGGTGACAGCTTCACGCTTCTTAATATCCAAAGCATCCTCAACGGAGAAGTTTTGGATGATAGAATCGATGAAATCGACAGTTTCCTTTGAAAAAGCAGGAACTTCCTTGATCTGCGGGCAGGCTGCAAGATGTTTTAGCCATGTTAGCTCAACCTGAACACGAAAACGCATGAGACCGTATTCAGAGAAAATGGAGCGAAGCTCCTCATCCTTTGATGCATAACGACCATCAAGTGGGGATACTGCAGTTAATGAAGATAATTCCATGATGTTTACCAGAAGTTGTGATTTATAAATGGGATTGGGCACATTGTACTATGCGACCACGGTGGAACCATAAAAGCAGACGGGATGCTCCTAATTGTTCCCACAGAACGTAAGCACGCACGGCAGCAAGCAACATAGCGCGGATCTTATCCTGAACATCTGATTCGCGCAGGCAGCTCTCTTGTCCTGGGATCATAAGTCTTGGAAAGTTAGGAGAAATCAGTGACTGATAGATGGAGGCACATTCGCGGATCACATCCTGACGCAGTACCATCTGTATATCACCGTCCATGAAACCTGGGATCTCAGATACCATACGGTTATGGAAGGTATCAATGCGACTTCCAAGCTCATTGTAGACTTTGTCGCGTGAAGTCAGCTGAGCTGCCAGTGCCATGGTTTTATTGGCAAGAGTAAGAATTGCCACGGCATCGTTGTCACCATTAGATGCAATTGAGGCAATGCCATTCATTGATAGGATCTTGGCAGTAAACTCATAACCGGTTTTTAATTGATCGACACTGTAGATATCATCAACAGTTTGTGGATCAGTCACGCCTATTGCGCGGATCATAGCAGATGCTGCATGATCGTCCCAAAAGCCGGTATTAGCAATACGAATGATCTGTGAGCAGCACTGGTATAAGGCTGCTAGAGCTCGGGTTTCGTGTTCAATTTTCTGATCGGCCATGTTTTCTCTCAATTAATAGAGGAGGCAATTACTGCGCCTCCAAGACAGTCTTCACCATTATAGAATACAACTGATTGCCCGGGAGCAACGGCGGCAGTCGGATTGTCAAAGATCACATCGAGGCCATCTGCGGTACGCTCTATGGTGCACTTAACATCAGGCTGACGGTAACGGATCTTGCAGGTGCATTTAAAAGGAAGGCTTGGGCAAGAGGTGATCCAGGTTTCGTTTAGAGCATGTAGACCACGAGAAAATAGTAGGGGATGCTTATGTCCTTGTACTACTATCAAGGTATTGTTAGGAATATCCTTAGCTGCAACATACCATGGCTCGCCGTTTGAATCAGTACGTCCGCCGATATTCAATCCCTTTCTTTGGCCAATGGTGGCGTACATAAGTCCGTCATGCTCTCCAACTACTGTGCCATCTGGGGTCTTAATAGGACCCTTCTTAGATGGCAGATAATGGGATAGAAATTCATGAAAGCGCTTTTCACCTATAAAGCAGATGCCGGTTGAATCCTTCTTTTTGGCAGTTTTAAGTCCACGCTCTTGGGCCATTTGACGTACTACAGGCTTTTCTATATCACCTACAGGAAAGAGCACTTTATCTAAAACGCTGCCGTTAATTGCATGCAGGAAATAGCTTTGATCTTTATTGGGATCGGCTCCACGCATGAGATGTGCCTTAGGAGTATTGAAGCTTCGCTGGCAGTAATGCCCAGTTGCAATGTAATCTGCGTTTAGATCCTCTATTGCATAGTCCATGAAGGCCTTGAACTTTATTTCCTTGTTGCAGAGGATATCAGGATTGGGAGTACGTCCTGCTTTATATTCTGACAGAAAGATTTCAAAAACACTGTCCCAGTATTCTGCAGCAAAGTTGATGGTCTTAAGCTCAATACCTAGGGTATCGCATACGGCCTGAGCATCCTCTCTGTCGACGGCTGCTGAGCAGTAGGAGTCGGTATCATCCTCTTCCCAATTTTTCATAAAAAGAGCAGTAACCTTCATGCCATGCTCTTTTAAAATGGCAGCTGACACAGAGGAGTCAACACCACCTGAAAGTCCGACCACTACCGATTTTCCTTGAAGTTCATCCCAGGGAATGGTTGCATCAAGTTTTTGCATTGCGGCAGTTAAATCATTAGACATTGCTTTCTCTCTCCTGATCTATGCCAAAGGTGCTTAGGGCAATACTACTTTAATAAGATCCACAGGATAGCGTTTGCCTGCAAGATAATCATCCATGCATTTGCCAACTAAGCGGGTACGCCAGCCATCTTTATTGTCATAGATTTCATTTTGGCTATACCATCTGACGTTTAATATTTCATGATCAGGATCATTTGCCTGAAGGTGAGAGGGGATCTCCTTTAATTTAGCGGCAAAGCAGAAACGCTCAATGGTTTCATTATCTTTTACATAATCATAGATACCGGTAAGGGCGGTAAGCTCAACCTCACAGCCGCATTCCTCTTTGGCTTCGCGTAGGGCGGCATCGATGATGCTCTCTTTTGCCTCAATATGACCTGCCGGCATGGAAAATACCGGGCGATTGTTCTGATCTTCGTTGAGTTCTTCGACCATAAGGAATTTGCCTTCATGCTCAATGATGATGGCGACGGTTGCATGAGGCTTGAATCTTGATGACATGATCCTAAAAACCTAAAAGTCTGCAGACCTATAAGCCCGGATTAATCATTAATTAAGATTGCTGCGGGCAATGCCTACAGATAATAATGGGAGATGGTGCGCCCTAATAGACTCGAACTATCGACCCCTACCGTGTGAAGGTAATGCTCTAACCAACTGAGCTAAGGGCGCACTGCATTAGACGCGCGCATTATATGGATTTATTTCCTTCTTGTCAAGGAAAATATAGCTATGAATTCTATCTAAAATTTTTGTAACTTTTCAGAACCCCTAGCAAAATATGATCTCGGGGTTTCCAGAAAACGCACCTTGTAATGCATCAACTGCACTCACGCCGTGTTTATTGCCAGTACCAAAAAATGACATGAGCTTTAGGTAATCTTTAGCTTCTTTACGACTTCTGAAACAGATAGCAACTTTAACCTTGGTTTTA
>CAVJLP010000086.1:0-9738 GCA_963650525.1 Firmicutes bacterium CAG:534 | reverse complement strand
ACAGCCTGCACCGTACGTATTCCTAATAAAGAACTTAAAAAGGCTTTTAAGGACTGTATTGTCGAATACTACAATTCAATTCCAGTCAAGGAATCCTCAGGACAATTCTTAAAGGCATTATTAAGAGGTGATGCCATTAATGCTGAAACCATGCTTAGAGATAAGCTACAAGTATTTGTGTCAATTAGAGACTTTAACACTAAGGCTACACCTGAGAACTTCTACCATGGTTTTTTAAATGGAATTTTTTCAAGCCAAGCAGTAAATTCATCAAACTTCAAATCCAATGCAGAGGCAGGGAATGGTTATGCTGACATTATGTATTGTTCGGATAATCCTCGTGTTGGAATAATTCTTGAGCTTAAGAGCACTAAGAGTGAGGAAAAGCTAATTAGCACAGCACAGGATGCCTTAAAGCAAATTGAAACTAAGAAATATGCCATGACCTTTGCCTTACGTCATATTCACAAGGTTTATTGCTATGGCATAGCTTTTTGTCGTAAGGATTGCTATATAAAAAGTGAGGTTAAGGAGCTTTAGGCAGGAAGCTTTGATTTTATTTTTAATAATTCCTGATAAAAAAAACGCCGCATTGAGCGGCGTTTTGGAAATTTTTTCTGAAGCTTAGAGCTTGTGATCTAAACCATAGGCATCATCGTGAATGTCGGTTACTGCACGACCTGAAGGATCGGCAAGTTCGGCAAACTTCTTATCCCATGCAATAGCAGTAGGAGTTGAGCAAGCCACTGATTTACCATAAGGTACAGTCTGTACTGCTGAAGGGAGCTTAAATAGATCTTCGAAAATTTCACGATAGAGATAGGCTTCCTTAGTCATTGGAGTATTGACAGGGAAACGCACCTCACGCTCGGCAAATTTCTGATCAGATACCTTCTCCTCGGCATAGTCACGTAGAGCATCGATCCATGAATAGCCAACGCCGTCAGAGAACTGCTCCTTCTGTCTGTAGAGGATGTCATCAGGTAACCAGCCCTTGAAGGCATCACGTAGCACCTTCTTCTCAATAGTCTTGCCAGGGCACATCTTATCCTGAGGATTGATGCTCATAGCATAGTCTAGGAACTTCTTATCAAGGAACGGTACACGACCTTCAACACCCCATGCCATCAGTGACTTGTTAGCACGCAGGCAATCATAGAGGTGTAGCTGTGAGAGCTTACGGACGAGCTCTTCGTGCATTTCCTTGGCATTTGGGGCCTTGTGGAAGTAGAGGTAGCCACCGAAAATCTCATCAGAGCCTTCACCGGAGAGCACCATCTTAATGCCCATAGCCTTAATATAGCGGGCCATGAGATACATAGGGGTAGAGGCACGGATGGTGGTTACATCATAGGTTTCAATATGATAGATAACATCACGCAAGGCATCTAAACCTTCTTCAATGGTGTAATGGATTTCATGGTGCACGGTTCCTAAGTAATCGGCAACTACACGGGCTTTGGCCAGATCGGGAGCACCCTTAAGACCGATTGCAAATGAGTGTAGACGTGGATACCAGGCACGGGACTGACCGTTATCTTCAACACGGTTTTCTGCAAAATGAGCAGCAATTGCGGAGATCACAGATGAATCAAGACCACCTGAGAGCAATACACCATAAGGAACGTCGCACATGAGCTGGCGCTTGACGCTGTCCATTAAGGCCTCACGCAGTCCGTCGATATCGGTCTTATTATCTTTGACAGCGTCGTAATCTTTCCAAGGACGGGTGTAGTATTCCTTAAATTCACGGCTCTCCTTGGTATAGAGGTATGAGCGTGGAGGAAATTCCTGTACACTGTCGCATACTGGAGTTAAAGCCTTCATCTCGGATGCAACATAGAAGCGACCTTCACGATCGGTACCTACGTACATAGGAACGATACCCATGTGGTCGCGGGCTGCAAAGATGGTGTCATCCTCGGCATCATAGATAACAAAGGCAAAGTCACCGATAAGACGATCAACAAAGTTTTTGCCAGTACGCTTAAATTCCTCGTACAGAGGCAAAATAACCTCACAGTCAGAGCCAGTCTTAAACTCATAAGGAACAGTTAGTTCCTTCTTTAAATCCTTGTGGTTATAGATTTCACCGTTTACAGCCAGGATGTGGGTCTTATTATCGTTATAGAGTGGCTGAGCACCATTTTGAGGATCAACGATGGAGAGACGCTCGTGAACGATGACGGCGTGCTCGTTTTGATAGGTGCCTTCCCAATCAGGACCGCGGTGGAGCTGAAGACGGGACTGCTTAAGAGCTGTCTGACGGATTGCATCGTCAGAATGCTCAATCCCAAAAATACCGAAAATTGAACACATAATATTTCGCCTGTCTGTTGCGTATAAATTAGACCTGCAACCTTAATATATGGATGCAAGCTTTACCAAATTTGCATCAATGCTACCGCTTAGATTGTCAAAAATAGTGCATGTATGCTAATTGAACTGTAGTTGTGCAATATGTGCAAAAAGAGTGCATATGATAAGAAGATGCATTTAATGCGGATTTCATTGAAATATAAGGGATTATGCTTTAAAATAATTCATGTAAAATTATAAATAAAAACAATAACTTATTTACTATCAATATTAAAGATCTTAAAACACCCGCTGCGCCGTTTTATACGTTTAATTTGTGGTGGTATTAAGAGAGGTAATTGATAGCTCTTGCCAGGAAACGCAATTGGAAAATATTGATCTCTATTACGTCGTTTTCATCGGCGGCGTCTTGCTAACTTGTTCCATTTTCGCATCCAAACTCTCAAAACTTGTGGGTACACCTTTGCTGTTGCTGTTCCTAGGCATCGGTATGCTCTGTGGTGAGGATGGCATTATTTTGCATATCGTCTATAACGATTACACCTCTGCCTTCTATATTGCCAACTTGATGCTAGCACTCATTTTGTTTGATGGTGGCTTGAGAACTAATTTTCATGAATTTAAATCAGTTGCCAAGGAATCAATGCTCTTAGCAACCTTAGGCGTAGTCATGACCTCCGGCATCACCGGTTTTGCAGCCTACCTTGTTTTAGATCTAACTTTAACCCAAGCATTGCTAATTGGCTCTATTGTAGGTTCAACTGACGCTGCTGCGGTGTTCATGCTCCTAGGTGATGGAGGAGTGCATTTAAAGCAAAAAGTATCCTCTACCTTGAAGATTGAATCTGCAACTAACGATCCTATGGCAATTTTGCTAACTACAGTGCTTTTGGCTTTGGTATCAGGCAAGGCCAAATCAGGCTGGGACGTGGTTATCTTCTTTGGGCAGCAGTTTGGCTATGGTCTGGTATTAGGTCTGGTGTTTGGCATGGCAGCTCGTTTGATGATCGCCTCCTGCACTCTAGGTGCCGGCCTATATTCATTGCTTGCAATTGGCATCGGTCTTATCGGCTATTCCGTAACCTCCTCCTTAGGAGGCTCAGGATGCTTGGCAATCTTCATCATGGGTATGTGCATCGGCAATCAGAAAGTAAGAGCCGTAAGCTATATCCTGCCAGTAGGTGAGGGCATTACCTGGCTTGCGCAGATCACTTTGTTCTTAATGCTAGGAATTTTGGTGACCCCGCATCTTATGATGTATTACCTCCTACCAGGCGTCGTGGTAGCTATCGTTATTTCCTTTATCGCCCGTCCCTTATCAGTATTTTTGCTCATAAAGCCCTTCTTTAAGAATTTTAGAACCCGTGATCTCTCGTTTATGTCATGGGTGGGTCTACGTGGCTCAGTTCCGGTCGTACTTGCCATCTATCCTGTAATGGAGGATGTGCGCAATGCCCAGTTGTATTTTAACGTGGCTTTCGTAGTAGTACTGTTCTCGCTTTTGGTTCAGGGTGCATCCTTAGTCCCTGCAGCCAAGCTCTTTAAGGTCTATGCTCTATCTGAGTCAGCACCTATTTCCAAAGCTGAAATGGGCATCATGCTTTCAGATGATTATGAGCTCTATAACTACGATGTTAAGAAATACAATCTTGATGGGGTGCATTTAAATCAGGTGCGTATGCCAAGACGTACCGGCATTGCCGCAATCTTCCGTGACGGCTTTTTGTTAAAGCCTCGTGGCAATCTGCGTCTTCAGGATGGAGATATCATCTCCATTATCGGATCTGATAGTGATGAGACCATGCTCAATGCCTTGTTCTCACAAAAGGTTCAGCCTAAGAAGGTAAGAGAGTTTAGCGGTGATAGGGTAGTTAAGGGAGAGATCCGTATGACGGAGTTATCTGATCTCTATGGACTTGAATTAACCTCCTTTGAGAAGACCCTGACCGTAGGTGACTTTATGAGCTATCACATCGGCGGTTATCCTCAGGTGGGGGATAGTGTGAGTTTGATAAACTCAACTTTGGTAGTAAGTGCCCTAGATGGAGATGAGGTCTCCTCAGTAGGAGTAATATTAGCCCGTGATCGTATGGCTAAGAGTCCTGCCGGCAAAAACGCATAAATTTAGTAGCTAATCTTAAAAAGATAAAAAGGGCGGAGCAAAAACTCTGCCCTTATAAATTTAAAAAAAGTATTCCAACATGGCAATTTCTCAAACTGATAACGAAAACGCAGCCTTTGTCCGTGAGGTGCATAAGCACTTTAATGAGCTTACCTATATTGATGTAATGAAGCTTAGCAAGGCTTTAAAGCGCTTTGAAGCTCCCTCAAAAAACACTAAGCCAATCTCAAAAGATGAGATTGCGCTGATGCTTGCTGAGAGTTTGCAACGGGTAAAGATGAGGGCTCAAAGTCTGCCTAAGCTTAGTTACCCTGAGGAATTACCAGTTTCAAAACAGCATGATGAGATTGTTAAGGCCATAAGAGATAATCAAGTGGTGATCATTGCAGGTGAAACCGGCTCTGGTAAGACTACGCAGATCCCAAAGATGTGTCTTGAGGCAGGCTGTGGCGTGCGTGGCATGATTGGTCACACCCAGCCACGTCGAATTGCAGCCCGTGCCGTGGCCACAAGAATTGCGCAGGAGCTATCGCAGGATCTGGGGCAGAGCATAGGTTATAAGGTGCGTTTTACGGATGTTACCTCAGAGCAATGCTGCGTAAAGCTTATGACCGATGGTATCTTGCTTGCAGAAACAGCCTCAGATAGGCTACTTTTAAATTACGACTGCATCATTATCGATGAGGCCCATGAGCGCTCACTTAACATCGATTTTCTGCTTGGATATTTAAAAAAACTTATCCATCGCCGTCCTGAGCTTAAGGTTATCATCACCTCAGCCACCATCGATCCTGAGCGTTTTTCTAAGCACTTTGACAATGCTCCTATTTTTGAGGTTTCAGGTCGTACCTATCCTGTGGATGTGGTCTACGCACCGCTTGAGGAAATGCCCTCAGATGAGGAGGATGAGCCCTCAGTTACCGATCTACGTATAGGAGTGCTCAAGGCTTTTAAGTATCTGCAGCACGATTGTGGTCGTGGTGATACGCTGGTGTTTTTGCCTGGTGAGCGTGACATCATGGATATGGCCGCCTTTTTAAATAAATCACATCTTGCAGGAGTTGAGGTGGTGCCACTTTTTGCCCGTCTTGCTGCCTCTGAGCAAAACAAGATCTTTGCACCGCACTCCCTTGTAAGAATAGTTTTAGCCACTAATATCGCAGAGACCTCGCTTACAGTGCCTGGGATAAAATACGTTATCGATCCTGGTACTGCCCGTGTATCACGCTATTCACCTCGTACTAAGGTACAGCGACTTCCGGTTGAGAAGATCTCACAGGCCTCTGCCAATCAGCGCAAGGGCCGCTGCGGTCGTGTATCAAACGGTGTCTGTGTTCGTCTTTATTCAGAAGATGATTTCAACTCACGTCCGGTATATACCGATCCTGAAATCTTAAGAACTAATCTTGCCGCCGTTATTTTGCAGATGGTGTCGCTGCGTCTTGGCAATGTTCAGGATTTTCCTTTTATCGATCCGCCTGAGGCTCGTCAGATCTCAGATGGTATGCGTCTTTTGGAAGAGCTTGGAGCCGTGAAGGACGCCCGTGGCAAGGATAGTTCACAGGTTACTCTAACTGACATCGGTGTGATGCTCTCTAAGATCCCATCAGATCCAAGACTATCCCGTATGCTTCTTGAGGCTACCCATTATGGAGCATTATCTGAGGTGCTCATAATCGTATCTGCCTTAGCAGTAATCGATCCGCGTGAGCATCCTTTGGATAAGCAGGAGCAAAGTCGTCAGTTTCACCATCGCTTTGATGATGAAAAATCAGATTTCATCGCTTATTTAAACTTATATAAATACATAAGTGAGCTTGAGCTCAATAACTCCCGCTCAGCCTTCCAGAGGATCTTAAAGAAGGAATTTATCTCCTATTTAAGAGTGCGTGAGTGGTTTGATGTGTTGCGTCAGCTACGCTCAACTTGCAAGGTATTAAAGCTTCAGCAAAATGATGCCTCCACTAATCCTGCATCTTATGAGGCAATTCACCGCTCCTTACTGCCAGGTCTCTTATCCCAGATAGGATGTCTAGATAGCAACGAGAAGGGCACATATCTTGGTGCCCGTGGTATTAAGTTTGTTATCCATCCTTCATCAGTACTATCTAAGAAGATGCCCAAGTGGTTGTGTGCTGCCGAGCTTAATGAAACCTCCCGTCTTTTTGCAAGAACGGTGGCCGTAGTTGAGCCTGAGTGGATTGAATGGGCGGCAGCTCATCTTGTTAAAAAGTCCTATCAGGAGCCACACTGGTCTAAAAATAAGGGCGCAGTTGAGGCCTTACTCAGCGTTATTTTGTATGGCTTAAGATTAGTTGAGGGACGACGTGCGCTCTATACTAATGTCGATCCCAATTTATGTCGTGAGCTTTTGATACGTCAAGGCTTAGTTGAAGGTGAGTTTAAGGGCAACTATGCCTTCTTAGATCACAATAATGCGCTTATTGATGATGTGGTGCATTTAGAGGACAAGCAGCGCCGCCGTGATCTGCTAGTCGATGAAAGCGTATTGCAGGAGTTTTATGACAAGCGTCTGCCAAAGGATATCGTAACGCAGCGTCACTTTGATAACTGGTGGAAGAAAAAGCAACTTAGCGATAAGCACTATCTTGATTTTACCAGAGAGCTTATAACAGTTGCAGGAGCGCCTGATCACAAGACTCTATATCCTGAGTTTTGGGTACAGGATCAGCTAAGATTCCCGCTATCCTATGTATTTGACCCACGTGCGAAAAATGATGGTGTCAGTGTCCATATTCCGCTTACAGTGTTAAATCAGGTAAAAAGTCGGGAGTTTCAATGGCAGATCCCTGGACTTAGACAGGAGTTTTTGTCATGTCTAATTAAGTCATTGCCAAAAAGACTACGCCGTAATCTTATTCCAGCACCAGATTATGCCAAGGCTTTGATGGAGAGTGTGGGATCTGATCTCTCAGGTGACATCTATGAGCGCTGTGCCAAAGAGCTTACGCGTATGGGAGGAGATAGAGTCTTAGTTGAGGATTTTGACAAGACGCTCATCCCATCACACCTTTTCATAACCTTTGTCATTGAGGATGCTAAGGGACATGAGGTTGCATCTGGCAAGAGCTTTGAATTATTAGCACAAAAGCTTGAAGGTAAGGCGCGCGAGGCTATAAATGAAGTTGTTAAAACTCGTGGTCCTGTAAAAGAGGTAAGCTCCTGGTCCTTTGGTACTATAAAGAAAGAGCGTATCACCAAGCAAGGCTCCATGGAGATCACCGCCTATCCTGCGTTAACTGATAGAGGACAGGGAGTGGCACTTGAGCTATATGACTCAAAGGTTAGACAGGAGAAGGCTATGTGGCTTGGGCAGCGAAAGCTTTTGGCGCTGTCTTTAAAACAACCTGTATCCTATCTTGAGGCGCATTTGCCAAATAAAGCCAAGCTTTCAATGTATTACACGCCTATAGGATCAGTAAAGGATCTTATTGCAGATATCATGCTGGCAGCAGTTGATGCACTGATGGTAGAGCATGGTGCCCCAGTGTGGGATGAGGATTCGTTTAAGGTATTATCTGATAAGGTACGTGCAAACCTCAATGAAAAATCATTAGAGATCTCATCAATGGTCGAGCAGGTGTTAAAGCTTGCCCATGAGCTAAAGCGTAAGCTTAAAGGACAGATCCAGCTTGCTGCGGCAATTTCATTTCAAGATATTGGCCGTCAGCTAGATTCCTTAGTGTATAAGGGCTTTGTCTCGGCAACACCTCCTGAGCGTTTAAAAGAGATCCCACGTTATCTTAATGCCGCTTTATGCCGACTTGAAAAAGTTTCGCGAGATGTAAATCGTGATCTCGCTTGTACGCGTATGATTGATGATGTGCGCGTGTTTTATAAAAATGCGCTTTCACGTTATCCTAAGGATTTTATTCCTAAATCTTTGCTTGATGTGAGGTGGATGATTGAGGAGTTGAGAGTATCTTATTTTGCGCAGCAGTTAGGTGTCAAAGGACAGGTTTCTGATAAGCGTGTCATACATGAGATTGAACGCATTTTAAAGGAAGAGCCTCCTTTGAGATAACCTAAATCTGGGTGGTCTTTGCGTTAAGCAAGGCTTGTTTTACATCTTGGGATTGAGGTTACCCCTAAGTACCTATGGGAGATGAATAAAAATCTAGCTCTAAATTCAAAAGCGTTTTCTTCTGGTCTGCGTGCAAATTACATATTGTTCTTTTGTGCAGGCATGACTATAGCGCCGTGGGCTGCAATTGCCCCCTTGATTAAAGATTACTTTGAACTTTCAGCTGGCCTTTTTGCCATAATGTCCACCTGCTTTGGTGGCGGAGCATTAGTTTCCATGCTGTGCTCTGGAATTTTGATAAAAAAATTTGGCGTCATTAAGGTAGCCGCAGTAACGCTATTTTTAACAGGACTGGCGGTATTTTTAGTATCGTTTCGTCTGTTGCCGTGGTTTTGTATTTATCCATCTGCGCTTTTATGGGGTGGTGCGGTCGGAGTCTATGAGGTCTCATGTAATGTGCATGCAACCTTATTTGAAGATCTTTGTAAAAGGCGTCTGCTTTCAAAATTTACAGCAGCTAATACCGTAGGCTGTATTTTTGCGACCCTTTTCTATCCTTTTTTACTGAAGATTGAAACTCCTGTTGAATGTATCTCCCTTGGAGGATTGGCTTTATCCTTTGGCGCATTCTTATTAGTAAAGCCCTATCTTGTAGATACTGACGGACAAAAGGATGTGAGCGATGAGGATAAAAATAGCCTGGAAAGGATAAAGTTATCACCACAAGGCTTAAGCGGTGTGATGATCCTTGTCGCAGGTACGGTTTCATTTCTGGCACTTCTTACAGAAGGCTCGGTATATGACTGGAGTGGGGTTTATCTTGTACATGAATGCTCTCTGCCTTTAACTTATGCTGCGTTTGGGTTCTTGTGCTATGAAGGGACTGCAGGACTTGTGAGGTTCTTTGGTGAAAAATTGCTAAGGATCTTAGGACCAATGAAATTGGTGTGTGGCGGAAGTGTGGTTGCATGTATAGCCTTGATGATTGCTGGCCTTTCTCAGCATGTAGCCTTTGTTTTATTAGGCTTTACCCTGCTTGGTGCCGCAGCTGGTAATGTAATGCCGGTTATTATTTCAGAGGTGGGGCGTAGATGCGTTAAAGATAAGGCATCAACCATCGGTACTGTGTCTGCGATGGGGTATGCAGGAGTTTTAGCAGGACCTGCACTATTGGGTGTGATAGCAACCTTTATAAATTATGCATCTATCTTTACTGTAGTCGGAGCGCTAATGGTGGTGATGTTGGTTATGG
>CAVJLP010000085.1:0-9830 GCA_963650525.1 Firmicutes bacterium CAG:534 | reverse complement strand
AGAAAATTTCTAAGTCCGATGGAAATAATTCCTTTTTCATCACGACGCACTTTAATATTATCTCCAACGACAATGATCTTGCGAAAAAAATCAGGAATACTTAAAAGCCCACGCTGCTCCTGGTTAATTTTGTCAGCAGTAGGAAGCGCAAATGCTGATTGAATATAATATTTCTCACTTCCTTTTGTAGCAACAAAATCCACCTCTAGCTGCTTTTTTCCCCTTTTCCCATCAGCCTTAGTTTCGTAACATTTCACTACACCAACATCCACATGATATCCGCGTATCCTTAATTCGTTGTAAATAATATTTTCCATCAAATGCGTTTCTTCAATCTGACGAAAGCCCAATTTTGCATTTCTTAAACCTACATCTTCAAAATAAAACTTGGACAGTTTACCAATATATTTTTTTCCTTTGATGTCATAACGAACTGCTCTGCTTATGAGATAAGAATCTACAAAATAGTCTGCATATTTTTTTATTGTCTTATCGCTGATAAGCTTATTCTTGACACTTTTGAAGGTACATACGAGCTTATTTGCATTCGTATAGCTTCCTATACCAGATGCAAGCACATCAATGAGTTCATCCAATTCAACCTTATTTCTCACATTGTGACGTTCAACAATGTCTGAGAGATAAACCTTCTGAAACAGTGAATTAAGATATTCTGCCTTATCTTCAGGTTCATCCATTGTTAAGATAAATGGCAAACCGCCATAAACAAGATAATCATCCCATGCTTCATCCTGTGAGCCTTGGTATACCAACAGATATTCAGAAAAGCTTAAAGGATAGACTCGGATCTCATCACCACGTCCTCTAAATTGAGTGATTACATCAGATGACAGAAACCTAGAATTACTACCAGTTACATACACATCAGCATTACGAATATGCAACAGGCTATTGAGGACATCTTCAAATTCAGCAAGATACTGAACCTCGTCAAGAATAATATAGTAATCTTGTCTGTCCTTTATCCTTTCTTTTATATACTTTAAGATGACATCAGGATCACGTAACTCTTTATTACTGCGATCATCAAGTGCAATCTCAATAATATGATCCTCTAAAACACCGCAATCTAACAGATGATCATGAAAAAGGTTAAATAACAGGTATGATTTTCCACATCGTCTCAGTCCCGTTACTATCTTTATCAGCCCGTTTTTCTTTTTACGGATCAATTTATTCAGATAAACATCACGTTTGATTTCCATAATGCCTTCTCTATTCCGACATGCAGTACATATGCACCAGAGCTAGAACATATTACACCTGATTTGCTCGGCTACAGATAACAGAAAATATTTATTCCGAATAATAGCGTAATTGCACCTGTTTTCGGAATAGATTATTTACACGAAAAAAAAGTTACTTACTCTTGCAATATCAAAGCATTATTTAAGATAAGCTTAAAGTTTGAGTCCATGCACCAATCTTTTAGCGATGCTGATTGGATGCTACAAAATGCTCAATCTCATCATCTATAAGCTTTAAGCATTCATTTACACTTAAGCAACGGCAAAAACGCTTGAAGAAATCCTTAAGCTCATCTGATCCCATACGCGCATAGCTTAAAAATTGCTTGGTTCTGTCAAGCACGATCTTTTCACGCTCAATCCCCATGTTCACAAACTCCATGGCTGTTTCACGCATGACCTCAAGACGCCTGACAATATCGTAAGGCTCAGCACCATCGCGTATCACCCTGGCAATATTAGGGATCATAAAGCCCCCTCTTCCGCACATAAGATGAGTACAACCAGATTGCTCGACACAGCGCATGGCATCATCAAAGCTGTTAATATCGCCATTGGCAATTAAAGTCACCTTAGGAAACAGCTCGTGCATAGGCTTTAGGATGGACCAGTCTAGAGCATCCTTACGATACAGTTCAGAGCGGGTTCTACAGTGCACAATTACTTCATCAACCCCCTCTATCGCTACAGCTTTTAGGATCTCAGGAAGCTCATTTTTATCTTTATAACCTGCACGTACCTTAACTGATAGCACCGTATTTTCATCAAGAGCAGCACTTACTGCATTAGTAATCTCATGTATAAGCTTAGGCTCTTTTAAAAGCATAGAGCCTGAATGATGGACAAAACGCGAAGGACAGCCAAAGTTAATATCAATTCCAAGGGCTCCAAGCTTTTGAGCCTTCACTGCAGCCTCTGCCATTAATTTTGCATTATCGCCTAAAAGCTGTACTCTACAGGGAGTCCCATCGGGAGTACGACCACCGTTTCTAAGCTCGGGGCAATCATGTAATAAAGTTTTTTCAGATAAGCCTTCATCAGTTACACGAATAAACTCTGAAAAACACCAGTCATAGCCTCCATGAGGACATAGCACCCGGCGTAGCGGAGGATCGGCTAATCCCTCCATAGGAGCAAAATAAACCTTCAAAGCATGTGTATCAATCATGTAACTTCCTTATTCTCAATTGTGACTATTTTATCATGATCAAGTATTTCCTCAGGATTGACTTAAGCTCCATGTTACAATGTAGGAGAATAAGGAGTTTTCCATGTTAATTGCCACCCACGACGGCACCTTTCATGCCGACGAAACAACGGCTTGTGCTGTCATCACCTATCTTTACGACAATTCCACCATCATCAGAACTCGCAACGAAGAGCTGATGGAGACTGCTGATTTAATCATCGATGTATCGCTTAAAAATGATGAGCGTCACTATGATCATCACTCCAAGGACTTCACCTTAAGTCGCGAAAACGGGATCCGCTATGCAACTGCTGGTCTTATGTGGAGAAAGTTTGGCCGTGAGTTCCTAAAAAAGGTCGCAACTCGTGAACTGCCCTTCAAACCATCCACCGCAGTACTCGATGCAGCCTTCAAGCGCATTGATAATGAAGTCATGGAGATGATCGATCTCAATGATAACGGTCAACTCACCTCCTACGTATCAGAGGTAGCCGATGCCTTCACTGAAGGAGAAAAAGGCGTTCGTGACAGAATAACTGAATTCTATCAGTGCTCACCTGATATTCCTTATATTGTGGCCATGCAGAATCTCCCCTCTAACAAGGGAGAGCAGCAAGATAGAGCCTTTAATGCAACCGTAAAAATGTTGCGTCTTATTCTGGTGCCATGTGCAATTAATGCACTTACCACCGAATCTGGCATTGAGAGGGTACTGGAGATATATCAGGGGGGACAGATTTTAGAGATGCAGGAGCGTCTGCCTTGGACCCAAGCCGTATTTAGCCATCCCGATCGCTTTAAGGATTGTCTTCTGGCGGTATATCCTGATAGAAATCTGCGCTGGCGGGTGCAGTCACTTCCAGTGTCCAAGGCCTTGAAATTCTGTAATCGTTGCTCAGCTCCTCTTGCCTGGAGAGGTCTTGATGGAGCCAAGCTTGACGCAGTATCAGGTCTTTTAAACTGTAGCTTTGTTCATCGCGCAGGCTTCACAGGTGGTGCCGAGACCTATGACGATACCATGAAAATGGCAAAATTATGGTTAGAGCAAGGCGAGCGTTTTAAAAAGCTCTGAGGCTTAAATTGAACCCAAATTGGGAGACAGTTCTGTCAGATTGGACAACTATCCCCCCTTCTTAAGATTAAATCCAAGGGGGGGATTTTTCAGAATTCCCCAGAAAACCTGGGAGAAGCAATTTCTTCTCAATGTTTCTTACTTTACGCGGATCACAGCCTTACTGCCGTTACCTTGGGCTCTTAAGAATTTTACATTATAGGTATTCTTCACTTCAGGCCCCTTATCCTGTTCGCACAAGAAAGATCTATTGGAGATATCAAGAGCAACCGCCCCCTCGCCACCTTCAATACGCTTGCCATTTGAAAATTCAGCATAGATATAATAGATAGAATTGTCTGTTGGAAGCTCAATTTTTGAAACCTTGCCGCCCTCTGAGTTATACCAACCATCAGTCATCCACACCTTAGATGCTCTATCAAGATAAGAGAAGGCAAATGCACCCTTAGCACTGGTTTGATTATCAATAGTTATCTCAAGAGCCGATGCGCCAAAAGATAGGCTTGCAACTGTGGCAATGAGGGCTAGCTTTAAAAAATTTTTCATATCAAATCCTAATCAGGCCTCAAAACATCCAGGACCTTGGGGCTTATCATCATGATGATCACGCCTGCTGTCAGCCTTGGTATCTGATCCGTTTAATTCAGGCTCAGCGTTGTTTGCAGGTGCATCACTGTGTGTATCTTGAGCATTTTGCGAACATTTGTCCATACCTGTTGCGCAATTGCTTTCATGATTGCATTCATGATCATGTTTTGCCATCTCAGATGATGCCGAAACGGCATCCGGCATGGCTCGCTTATGCCTGCTGTATTTTGCCTTAAAGGCCTCAATACCAATCTGGGAGAGCTCCTTTCTGAAGGCATGACTGAAGGCTCCGATATACAAAAGCGGGAATACCAGCATCAGAGTATAGGAGAGTGGCAGATAGATAAAGAACTGTGCCAAGATCAGTACCGCTACAATAGTGTTAGCAAAGGCACAAAGACGCAAAGCCGATAAAAAAGCCACCCTTATTCTGAAAATAAAGAGCATCATAAAACGACTGATGCAAGCTGTAAGCAGTGTATTTATAAGTAGCAATACCAATGACCATAGCAGCATTGCCGACCAGATAAGTCTAGTGGAGGCACTGAGTACCTCATCTATTATCTGCGCAATCTGCATCGGGTTAAAATTGGTACCAGTTTCAAAAACAGAGTTATAGGTGATCTCGGCATCGCCCTTTTCGGTGTGCACCGTGATAGCCGATGACTTAAATTCCACCGGAGCATTTACCGCATCCCCATCTAAGATCTGATCTTTGGTGTTATAGACAATAGCAGGAGTCCCCTTAGAGCTGTAAATAATCTTATAGGTATCCTGATCATCGTTTGGAGACAGCGTTCCGTTCTGATCAAGATATGAAGGTGGCAACTGAGCTACCAGCTTTGATAATTCCAGTCCTCTGAAATAATCCACTACCTCCATGGATTTATAGGTTGCGGGAATTGCGAAGATTGCACTTAAAAGAAAAAGGTAGAGAAATCCTGTGCCTCTTAGCTCAAACAGTGCTCTAAAATAAAATTGCTTTGAAAAAAGAGCCTTTATCGGAAAAGTAAGATAATCAATTAAATTTTGTGTATTAAGACGCATATAAGTCTCCTGATTTTTGCAAGTATATCAGTCCCGCTATGCTTAGTGAACACCTGCAAAAAATGTATTGCGTACGAAGAGACAAAAGGCTTCCGCTCTTTTTTATGGAATTTGCATCAGAAAACAGAAAAGTTAGTCTGCTCTTACTGAAAATTGCGCTGTATTGCTGTGTATTTGTTACAATCAGTCCAGTATTTAAGATAAAGGATCGATCATGACACTAACTCCGGTACAAGCCTTAGCGCAGCAATTAGTACGCATCAAATCTGTAACTCCTGACGATAATGGCTGTCAGGATATTATTGCCAAGCTTTTAGAGCAGGCGGGATTTCAGATAGTCAGGATCCATGAAAAGGGAACCTCCAATATCTTTGCAACTCATGGTCAGGGACGCCCTTTTGCCATGTTCCTAGGTCACACCGATGTAGTACCCGAGGGTGATCTTTCTCAATGGGATCATGATCCCTATTGCGGTGACATCTATGAGATGGACGGTGAGCCCTGTCTTTACGGTCGAGGCTCTGCTGACATGAAAGGTGGTGATGCAGCTGCGGTAATGGCACTGCTTGAATTTGTCAAAAGCGTTCCCAATCACAAGGGCACTGTAGGATTGCTGATCACCTCTAATGAAGAAGGTGATGCCGTAGGTGGTGTTCCCTTCTGTGTTGAATACTTAAAAGAACATGATTTAATTCCCGATTATTGCCTTATTCCTGAGCCCTCCTCAGTTAAGGTCTTTGGTGATGAAATCAAAAATGGCCGTCGTGGTGATATCAATGTAACCATCACCGTTCACGGTGTTCAGGGTCATGTGGCAGTTCCTGAAAGCTGTGATAATGCAGCTCATCACGCAGCAGACCTAATTACTGCCCTCGTGGACAATCCCATCGATAAGGGTTCAGAATTCTTCCCCCCGACCTCGTTCCAGGTTTCAAACTGTCATTGCGGCACCGGCGCAGATAACGTAGTCCCAGGCACCTTCGTTATGCGCTGCAACTTCCGTTTTAACGATCTAGAAGATCTTGAGAAGATCCAGCAGCATGTATACAGACAGGCAAAGAGGGTTAACTGCAAGGCCGATTACGACTGGTCCTATGAAGGCCCCTACTTCCTAACCAAGGATGGCGAGCTTTTGGATATCATGTCTGAGTGTGTAAGACGTGTTGTGGGCAATATACCTAAATTTACTACCTCAGGTGGCACCTCAGATGGTCGTTTCATTGCACCTCTTGGCGTGCAAACTATGGAATTTGGACCTATCACCGAGACTATTCACCGAGCAAACGAGCATGTATCCCTAAAATCCCTGCAGCGCCTGCAGGATATTTATGCCATGGCCTTATCCAAGCTCTTCTCTTAAAAACTCTCTTTTAGGGACTCTAAATAACAGAGTCCCTAGTTTAAGTTCCCTATTTTATAAATGTCCTTTCCAGGGCTCTAACTGCTTTTTCAAGATTCTCCTTAGGGACACTTGCATAGGAGATTAAAAACCATCCCCGGCACTCATGCTGAGGACTTTCACTGTATTGAGATAAGGATGAAAGCTTGATACCGTTTGCAAGAGCTCTTTTAATGCATTCCTCATCGCTAAATTCAGTTTCAATCCTCAATAGAAAATGCAATCCGGTATTGGCATTTCTGATCGTGCACAATCTTTTTAACTTACTGTTATATATAAGTTTTATCAGTAGATCTCTTTTTTCCTCATTTAATCTTCGCAGTCTGTTTATATGTAGTTCAAAATCTCCGCAGCGGATAAATTCTGCCAGAGTATATTGCTCAAAGGACGGGACTGTAGAGGAATAGCTGTTAAATTTTTCATAAAACCTTGTAACAAGCGATGACGGCAACACCATATACGATACACGGATACTGGAGGATAAGGTCTTAGTGAAGGTATTCATATAGATAACCCTTCCTTCAGCATCGATACTCTGCAAAGTTGAAAGCGGACGTCCTTGCAACCTAAATTCTGAATCGTAGTCATCCTCGATGATATAGCGGTTATCTCTTGCAGATACCCAGCTTAACAGCTCATAGCGGCGCGAGACCGGCATCACCACGCCGGTTGGAAATTGATGAGAAGGAGAGATATGCACAACTGAAGCTTTGCTCAAAGAGAGCTCCTGATACGACAGACCTTTTTCATCAACAGGGATCTTTACGCAAGGCACATTAAAGTTTTTATAGATGGCATCGGTGCGTCTGTAACTTGGATCCTCTGATGCATACACTAGATTAAACCCAAGAAGCTCAATAATTAGTCCTAGAAGATACTCGGTTCCTGCTCCAATAACGATCTGCATGGGATCAACCTTCATCCCGTGAAAATCACGTAAATGCTGCGCTATGGCCTTACGCAGGGTTAAAACACCACCACTTGCGATTTTAGATAACAACTCCATTCGCTTTTCATTTAAAAGCCTACGCAGGATCCTGCTCCAGCTTTTAAATGGGAAATCATTAGGATCGGTCTCTGAAGAGCAGAAATCAGCAATTAGGTCCGTTTTGGTCTTTTTTAAATCATCATCTTCAAAAGAGAGCACGGTACCTTCTTCATCTGATATAAGCTCTGGCGTTTTTTGAGGCACTAAGTTTAGATCGCATATGTAATAGCCCTTTTTGGGCATTGAAAGAATATACCCTTCATCTAAAAGCATGGCATAAGCATTTTCAACTGTCAGTACGCTTATACCCAGATTCCTAGCAAAAGTCCTTTTTGATGGCAGACGCTCGCCAGATTGCAGAACATTTGCACGAATGTCGTTTCTAAGACATTTATACAAAGCAAGATATAGCGGATCTGGACTGCTTTTTGAAAGATTATAGGTAAGCATAACTGGTATTGTTTCCTCTCTGACCTTACTGACTATACTAGAACTGAATATTTTAATAAAGCCAGTTCTGGTAAAAAATCTGTCCATCAGATTTAGGAGATAAAAAAAATGGCAGATTTTAATGAAAGATATAAGTTAAACAAGGAACTGGCACAGATGCTAAAGGGAGGCGTGATCATGGATGTCACTACCCCTGAGCAGGCTAAGATTGCAGAGGAAGCTGGAGCCTGTGCGGTGATGGCTCTAGAGAGGATCCCCGCTGACATCAGAGCTGCAGGTGGAGTATCGCGTATGTCTGATCCTGCCATGATCAAAGGAATTCAAGATGCCGTATCCATTCCAGTGATGGCCAAATGCCGCATCGGACATTTCGTTGAGGCACAGTTGCTTGAAGCCATTGAAATTGATTATATAGATGAATCAGAGGTGCTTTCACCTGCTGATGATGTCTACCACATCAACAAGCGTGAGTTTAAGGTGCCCTTTGTCTGCGGTGCCAAGGATCTTGGTGAAGCACTGCGTCGTATCAATGAAGGCGCCTCTATGATCCGTACCAAGGGCGAGCCAGGTACTGGCGATATTATTCAGGCCGTGCGTCACATGCGCATGATGAACAAGCAGATTGCTCAGTTATCCTCGTTGCGTGAGGATGAGCTTTATGAAGAAGCCAAACGTCTTCAGGTTCCTTTTGAGCTAGTTAAAGAGGTTCATGATACCAGGCGTCTGCCGGTAGTTAATTTTGCTGCAGGAGGAGTTGCAACTCCTGCCGATGCTGCCTTAATGATGCAGTTAGGTGCTGAAGGTGTATTCGTAGGATCAGGGATCTTCAAATCAGGTGATCCTAAAAAGAGAGCAGCCGCTATCGTAAAGGCTACTACCAACTTTACCGATGCCAAGCTAATTGCCAAGCTCTCAGAAAATCTTGGTGAGGCTATGGTGGGTATCAATGAATCTGAGATCCAGCTACTCATGGCAGAGCGTGGCAAATAAACAGCATTTTCCTTAAATTTTGAAGGTATTTTGATGAAAATAGCGGTATTGGCCCTGCAAGGGGCCTTTATCGAGCATGAAAAAATGCTTGATAGATTAGGAGTCAGCTCCTTTGAAGTAAGACAAGCTGCTGATTTAGACAGATCCTTTGATGCCCTCATCCTGCCAGGTGGTGAGAGCACAGTTATGGGAAAGCTCTTACGCGAGCTCAATATCTTTGATATTCTTCAAAGCAGGATCGCCAAAGGACTGCCTGTGCTTGCAACCTGTGCAGGTCTCATCCTACTTGCATCAAATATTGAAAATGATGACAAATGCTACTTTAAAACTCTCGATGTCACGGTAAAACGCAATGCCTTTGGCAGACAGCTTGGGAGCTTTCATACACAGGAAAATATGCAAGGAATTGGAATAGTACCGATGACCTTCATTAGAGCACCGATCATCACTAAGGTAGGAGCTGATGTTGAAGTGCTCGCTACCGTACAAGATAAAATTGTGGCGGTGAGAGAGGGAAAGCAGCTGGCTTTGGCGTTTCACCCTGAGCTTGATGACTCTTTGCTGATCCACGACAGCTTTATCAGATCGGTTGGGAGCTAGGCAAAAAAAATAATCCTAGGCAAAAGCCTATTCCTGATTGTAGCCCTCCAGATTGAAGCTCTGCAGGATCGATCTACAGCGTTTCATTTGAGTACTTGATGCTTTAACTTGAACCTCACAAGTATTTTTACCAAAAGCCCCGCATTAAGTTGCAGGGCTTTGAGCGTCTAATTGAGGTTAGTCTTCATCAGAAGGCATAGCGGAAGGAGGTGGTTAAAGCATGCTCCTTGATGTTCTCA
>CAVJLP010000084.1:0-10304 GCA_963650525.1 Firmicutes bacterium CAG:534 | reverse complement strand
ATACTACCGCTCCTAATACCCCCCAGTAGAGAACACGGTGACAGTATTGCTCCGGAACCTTAAACCATGCAAATATTGCCATCATTACAAAAAGGTTGTCCACAGACAGGGCCATCTCAAAAAGATAACCTGCAAGGTATAGCGATGATACCTCTGAGTTAAAGTGGAATTTTAAGAAAAAGGAAAATCCTAGGCCTATTGCAAGCCAGAAGATAGTCCAAACCACAGCTCTTTTTATCGAGGTTGGCTTGTCACCGCGATTCTCCCGCATATCAAAAAAGAATGCTACGCACGCTAAAACGACAAATACTGCTACGGTTTCAAATTCAAAGCCAATATGAGTATTCATGATGTCTCACATAGGATCTTCAGATCCTGTAAAGTGCCCCTGCTGATTTATATCAAAAAAAATCCTCACCTTATAATCACAGGTGAGGATTAGCTAAGGCTTAGATTAGAATTAGTTATGTACTGGATTTTTCGGCATTGGCTGGCCGCACATATAACGTACTGTTGCATCAGGTTGGGGGGATGCATCAAAGCATGAGGTGGTGCCTTTATGGCAGGTAGGACCATCTGGACGGGCGAGCACCAGCAGGGTATCCTTGTCACAATCTGTGGCAATAGAGCGCATATGCAGGAAATTTTTAGAGCTCTCTCCTTTGGTCCACAGACACTGTCTTTCACGTGAGAAAAAGGTAACAAGCTTAGTATCAAGAGTCTTCTGCAACGCTTCCTTATTCATATAGCCAAGCATTAAGACCATACCGGTCTGGCAATCTTGAATAATTGCCGGCATCAAGCCGTTTACTTTTTCAAAGTCCAGCTCATCAATGCTCTGGAAGCCATGAAAATATCTAATCACGGATGACAATTCCGTTCTCCTTTAAATAATGTTTTAGATCAGGGATCTTAATTAATCCCTTGTGAAATACAGAGGCTGCAAGAGCTGCATCGCAATCAGCATCGCGGAAGGCTTCAAGAAAATGGCTCATTTGCCCAGCTCCTCCTGAGGCAATCAGAGGAACCTTGCAGATTGCTCTAACTTTCTTGAGCTGCTCGATATCATATCCTTTGCGCATGCCGTCTTGGTTCATCATGTTAAGCGTAATCTCACCGGCACCTCTTTTTTGTACTTCTTCCACCCAGTCTAGAGTTCTCCAGTGGGTAGTGACAGTACGAGCTACATCACCAGTGTACTGCTTGACAAAATATTCATTTTTGTCTGAGTCATAGAAGGTATCAATACCGATGACCACGCAGGATACACCAAATTTATCGGCAAGTGCGGTAATAAGATCCGGATCCTCAAGAGCAGGTGAGTTAATTGAGATCTTATCGGCACCATAGGAGAGTATGGTATGGGCATCCTCCACGCTTCTGATGCCACCTGCTACTGCAAAAGGAATATTGATGACCTCTGCAACCTTTGCCACCCATGATTTATCCACACGACGACCGTCTGCTGAAGCGGTAATATCGTAGAAAACCAATTCATCGGCTCCCTCTTCAGCATAGCGTTTTGCCAGATCTACTATTGAACCCATGACCTCATGGTTTCTAAACTGTACCCCCTTGACCACTACGCCCTCGCGTACATCAAGACATGGAACTATGCGTTTGGCCAGCATGCAATAGCCTCCTCAACACTGAAGCGTCCTTCAAGCAATGCGCGACCTAAAACACAGGAGGTGGCACCTGCATAAGCTACATTTTTAATGTCATCAAGACTTGAAATACCACCTGAGGCAATGATGTCTAGATCACGGTATTTTCTAGCAACACTGGCATATAGAGAGTTATTGGCCCCCTGTAACATGCCATCACGACTGATATCCGTGATCAATACATGCTCAATACCATAGTTTAAATAGCCGTCAAGTACGGTTTCAAGACGAAGACCTGAGTTTTTAAGCCAGCCATGGGTTGCTACATAGGGAATACCGTTTTCGATATTAACGTCTAAAGCCAGCACAAAACGCTCTCCGCCAAAGCGTCGCATCCAGCCACGGACGAGCTCTGGTGACTGTACTGCGGCAGAGCCAATTACCACGCGTTCAACGCCGATTGCAAGAAGATTCTTAATATCAAATTCAGATCTGATACCGCCACCTGTCTGGATAGGAAGCGGAGATGATTTCACGATCTCTGAGATAAGGGCATGCTGACGACGGCTAGGATCACGAGCACCTTCAAGATCTACTATATGAATAAGCTCAGCCCCTTGATTGGCAGCATCTAAAATCTTTTTAATAGGATCCACATCAAAATCAGTAGTACGGCTGTAATCACCTTGTTTTAGACGTACCACATGACCTTTTAAAAGATCCAGCGCAGGAATGATCATCTTGTCTCCTTAGAAATTCTCTAGGAAGTTCTGCAACAGGCGTGCACCTACAGCTCCTGATTTTTCAGGATGGAACTGCACTCCCATAAAATTATCTTTACATACAGCAGATGCAAAGGTTGAGCCGTACTCGGTTATACCGATGGCATCTGGGCCTATTTCCATGGCAAAGCTGTGGTCAAAGTAAAAGAAGGCCTCATCCTTAATATTAGAAAACAGAGGATGATCGCTGTGTTTTACTGTATTCCAGCCCATATGCGGCAAACGCCCGCCTTTGGCATCAAGCCTTAATACTTTTTCAGACATAATGCCAAGAGTTTTTATGTAGGTGTTATCTGAGCCTAAAGGAACTTCTTCAGAGCTTTGAGCAAGTACCTGCATTCCAAGACATATACCCAAAAGCGGCTTTTTATTTTCAAGGATAAAGTCCAAAAGCTTGCGGTCAGATATTCCCTGCATAACCGCAGCTGCGGCACCAACACCTGGGAAAATCAGACGATCAGCTCTTTTTAGAAGTTCTATGTCAGAGCTTACCTGTACTTCACATTCAAGGCGTTTTAAGGCCTGTAAAACTGAGTTTAGATTTGCAGATCCGGTATCGATAATGGCAACTTTGTGCATGATGCTCATTACTCCTAAAGCTTACCTTTAGAGGATGGAAGTTCATTGCCACGACGAAGCAAGGCTTGACGTAGTGCACGACCAAAGGCCTTAAACAGTGCCTCAATTTGGTGATGGCAATTACCATCAGTAACTTTCAGGTGCAATGTAAGTCCCATAGCTACAGCAAGCGATTCAAAAAAATGCGGTACCATTTGCGCAGGCATCTGTCCGGCTTTATCGCGAGTAAAACTCCCTTCAAAGCTGAATTCACAATGAGGTCTGCCGGATATATCAAGCGCTACGGTTACATCATCTTCATCGAGGTTATCGGCAAATACATGCGCATAGACCTCATCCATAGGCAGGACAAAACCGAAACGGCCGATACCGCGTTTGTCACCTAGAGCCTTTAAGAGGGCCTGACCTAATACAATACCTGTATCTTCAATGGCATGGTGTTCATCAACCTCAAGATCGCCCTTTACATCAGCTTCAATTGAGATCCCTCCATGAGTTGCAATCTGATCGAGCATATGATCAAAAAATCCCATGCCGGTGTTGAAATGGCTATGTGAGGCATCATCAAGATCTACTGCAATTTTAATTTGGGTTTCGCGAGTATTACGTTCGATAACTGCGGTACGATGCGCATTGCAAAGTTTATCTGCAATTGCATTCCACCCGTTTTCCGTACGATTATAGCGAATAGAGCCGATCCCCATATTCTGCCCCATGGCAACATCAGAGTCTCTATCTCCGATAAAGAAAGAGTGCTCTCTGTCCCAGGTGGTGTCTTTCATATAGGACATGACAAGACCTAATTTGGGCTTGCGACATTCGCAGTTTTCATGCGGGTGGTGCGGGCAGATGAGGATCTGTTCAAATGACAGGCCCTGACTTTCTAGGGTATCTACAATTAAAGCATGAGCTTTATTAAAGTCCTCAAGCGGAAATGAAGCAGTACCCAGACCATCTTGGTTTGATACCATGACTAAAGAGAAACCTGCCTGTTGTAGCCTTAATAAAGCAGGGATCACCATGGGCTCGAAGACAACCTTATCGCATGAATCTACCTGCTCATCACTAGGCTCTGCAACTAAGGTACCGTCGCGATCAATAAAAAGATATTTCTTCACAGTTATCCCTTAAAGATTTTCACCACAGCTTTCAATAACGCGTAAGGTTTCATCAAGCTCTAAATCTGAGCCGATAGAGATGCGAATGCAGTTTTTAAGGCCTGGTTTGTCATCAAATGAACGTAGAATCACTCCGCGTGTAGCTTCAGCTTTAAATACAGCAGGCCCATCCTTGAATTTAACCAAAAGGAAGTTTCCATGAGATGGGAATACTTTTTCTACAGCTTTCATGCCAAGTAATGCAGCCTCAAGAATTGAACGGCGATTTTGGCATTCTGCAACACGGGCCCTCATCATATTAATTCCCATAGGGAGCAGAGCCTGATTGGCAATTTGCGCTACAGGATCGGCAATTGGATAAGGATCAATAACCTTTAGCATGCATTTTATGGTCTCTTGATTTGCAAGAGTAAATCCACAGCGAATACCGGCTAATGCAAAGGCCTTTGACAGAGTACGGGTGATGATCAAATTATCATATTCATTGATAAGAGCTGTGTAGTCTGCAGATGCAGGGGCAAACTCAACATAGGCCTCATCTACGACGATGAATGTTTCAGGAAGTGCTTTTAAAAGCTTTAAGAGCTCTTCTTTTGGAAAAATAATACCTAGAGGGTTGGCAGGACTGTCGATGAATACTGCTTTGACGGTATAAGGTGCGCAATTTGCAGCCTCAATTAAGGCATCCGCATTTAAGCTGAAGTCCTCATTACGCTTGGCCTCAACAATATGCACATTGTTAGTCTCAGCTGCCACCTTATACATACCATAGGTAGGAGGAGCAATTAAAATGGCCTCAGAAGGCTCCACAAAAGTTCTGATAACTAGACTGATTGCTTCATCTGAGCCTCGAGATGCAAGAACCTGAGATTTTGTAACTCCGGCGAAGTCAGCATATGGCTCAATGACATTGTCTGGCTGGCATTCAGGGTAACGATTGAGGTTCAAAGAGTTAAGCAGATATTTTTCGCTCTTTGGTGACTCATTGGCGTTTAAGAAGGTGTGACCATGACCGCCAATACGACGGGCTGACTGATAAGGGGTGAGGCTCTGAACGTGAGCGCAGGATTTTTTTGCTATATCCATAAGACACCTTTTGAATTGGTATCGCCCCAAGAGCTCTTGGGGCATTATGATTAACGCTTGGTACGAACGACTACAGCGTTTTTGTGAGCGAATAAACCTTCAGCGTCGGCGATAGTTTCAACAGTGTTGGCTATAGCCATTAAGCCCTCGTAGCTTGCACGCTGTACAGTGTAACGACGACGATAATCAGCAGTCCCTAATGCGTGCTGAGTGTGAGCATAGCCGTAGGTTGGCAAGGTATGATTAGTGCCTGAAGCATAATCACCTAACGATTCAGGTGTATAGGCGCCTACAAAGATGGAACCGCAGTTACGAATATTTGGAATATAGTCATCAGGCGATTCTACCTGCAAAATTAAATGCTCTGGTGCATAGGTACAGGCAATATTACAGGCCTCAGTAATCGAGGAGGCTACGATCACTGCTGAATGAGACAGTGCTTTTTCCGCAATTTCTTTGCGCGGTAGCTTTTCAAGCTGTGACAGGGTTTCAACTTCAGCTTTTTTGGCTAATTCTTCTGAGACGGTTACTAATATTACCTGAGAGTCAGGACCATGTTCTGCTTGTGACAGCAGATCTGCTGCAACAAAGCTGGGATCAGCTTGATCATCTGCAATAACCATCACTTCAGAGGGGCCTGCAGGCATATCAATAGCAGCTCCCATAGGATCATTGGATGCAAGGCGCTTGGCCATAGTTACAAACTGGTTCCCTGGTCCAAAGATTTTTAATACCTTGGGTACAGTTTCTGTTCCATAAGCCATTGCGGCAATTGCCTGAGCTCCGCCGATATTAAAGATGCGCTTTACACCGCCTTTTGTTGCTGCATAGACTATTCCGTCTGCAATAGGAGGTGGTGAGCAGAGAATAACCTCTGGGCACTTGGCAATTTGGGCCGGAATTGACAGCATTAAGGCAGTAGATACCAATGGAGCACTGCCACCAGGAACATAAAGACCTACAGAGTCGATAGGGTGCTCACGTAGCTCACACACAATACCTGGTGTGGTTTCTACCTTGATGTGAGATGGCTCTTGGGCGCTGTGGAACTTATAGAGGTTTTCGTAGGCTTTATCAATAGCTTGCTTTAGTGCTGGATCCAGACGCTTGATTGCAGCGTCTTTCTCTGCTTCACTCATTTCAAGCTCATCACCCTCGTAGTGATCAAGGGTTTTTGAAAATTCTCTTAAGGCCTGATCACCTTCAGCTCTAATGCGCGCAATAATGTTTTCAACTATGCCTTGTACTTTGGCACTTGATGATTGAGCAGGGCGAGTCAACAAAGACTTACGCTCGTCTTTATTTAAATCTTTCCAAATACTGATTTCCATGTGTGGCCTCAGTCTAGCATTTTCTCAATAGGCACCACCAAAATGGAGGTTGCCCCCAGTTTCTTCAGGTTTTCTAAGGTTTCCCAGAATACCTTTTCACGGGAGACTACATGCATGGCAACGCGGGTTGGATCACCTTCTAGCTGAATAATTGAAGGATTCTCAGCTCCAGGCAGAATGGAACGAATTTCCTCAAGCTTGTCTTTAGGGGCATTCATCATGATGTATTTACTTTCAACTGCCGCCATGATGCCGTGGAAACGCTGTACCAGAAGATCCAAAAGCTTCTGCTTTTCAGGATATAGCTCTTGATCACGGCTGATTAAAACAGCCTTGGAGGTATAAACAGTTTCAACTTCCTTTAGGCCGTTAGATTGCAGTGTGGCACCGGTGCAGACCAAATCACAGATTGCATCAGCTAGTCCTGCTCTTGGAGCAACCTCAACAGAACCGTTTAAAAGTACTGCCTTATAGTTAATCCCCTGCGCCTTTAGCACGCGGCGAAGTAGAAAAGGATAGGTAGTGGCAATCTTTTTACCCTCAAGATCCTGAAGGCCATGCCATTCAAGTTCTGATGGAATAGCAACGGACAAACGGCAGTCACCAAAATTCATTACCATGATCTGCTTGTAACCAGTGTCCAAGCCATCGACACTGCGTTGCATCTGGGTTTCTTCAAGTACGTTCTGTCCAACGATACCAAGATCAACCACGTGATCCATTACGAGACCTGGAATATCGTCATCGCGTACACGCAGAATATCAATCGGAAGATTCTCAGCATGTGCAAGCAGATGGTCGCGGCTTTCGTTGAACTTAATACCGCTGGCGCGGAAGAGTTTCTCGGTCTCATCGGTGAGACGGCCTGATTTCTGAATGGCAATGCGCAGGCGCTTTTGAGTGCCTTTATCGCAACATGCTGTGCAATTGGTCATGATGATCTCTAAAAATTATCTAAATAAAAAATGCTTCTTGGAGTGCAATTTTTTTTGTGCATTCCTTTCCAAATAGTGACTATAGCACAACATTTGATTTTCTTGTGTTAGTTAAAAAAATTGTCTTTAGTGCGCAAAATTGGGGAAAAATTTGCAACTGGCTTATAGAAGCGTTTTGCAAGACGATAATAAGAACAAAGGTAATAATTTCTGGAGGTGGCTATGGGACAGGATTTTTTGTATTCGATAATGCCTAGAATTAATTTGACGCCATCTCAGCTTGCGTATAATCGTCGTGTTTCAAAAAGCGATAGATCTCAGACTCGTTCTAAATATGAGGATGAGCATGAAGAAAATTTTAACGATCTTTACCAGCAACTTACTTCTGATATAAAGGAAACATCGACTGATGATCAGGAACATATTGATGCGAAAGCATAATTTTAGATAGGTATAAAAAAAGAGACCTAACGTCTCTTCCTTATTCTTCCTGGAGCGGGAAACGGAGCTCGAATCCGCGACCCTAACCATGGCAAGGTTATGCTCTACCAACTGAGCTATTCCCGCTCTCGGAATGGCGCTCATTATACAGAACAATTTTGAATATGCAAGCCTTTTTTTGAAAAGAATATTGTGAATCTACGGTGAAATATGGTCAAACTCGATATAAATCACGAAAACTTATGCTAGAAATTTTTTTTGCACAGAAAAAATTGTATCTCATTGATTATTTTTTAGAGCTTTTGTCTAGTAGGGATTAATAGTTGCAGATATAGCATTTGGGATCACTGATAGCGATTGCTTAATAAATTTTAGGTTGATTTGTAGAGTTGCAAATATTCTGATGGCACTAAATAATTGAGTAAGCCTCTTCTATAAATCAAAAGGTTAATTTTGGTTTGTTATTTTTAACTGCGTGTAATCGAGGTTTGTAATGTATTTGAACCATGCGCATAATCAAAGTTTATGACATATTAAACTCTGCGCATAATCAAAGTTTATGACATATTGAACTCTGCGCATAATCAAAGTTTATGTTATATTGAATCTGCTGCATTATCAAAATAAACGACCTCTTGAAATATATTTATATGCATTAGTAGAGATGTTGTATGTTCTATCAAAGAAAATTTTATAAGACTTTATTAGCGTGGAAAAAAGAATGCTGTGGTAAGAAAGCTGCTTTAATTGAAGGCGCACGTCGTATCGGAAAATCAACACTTGTTGAGGAATTTGGTAGACAGGAATATCGTTCTGTTTTATTAATAGACTTTGCTAAAGCTTCTGAAACAGTTAAGGGTTGGTTTAAAACGCATATCAACGATCTTGACACTTTGTTTATGCTTTTGTCGGTCGAATATGGAGTGCAATTATTTATAAGAGATTCTTTAATAATCTTTGACGAAGTTCAGCTTTTTCCTAAAGCAAGAGAAGCTATTAAATACTTGGTTGCTGATGGCCGGTATGATTATATTGAAACAGGTTCACTGATTTCTATAAAAGAAAATGTCAAGGATATTCTGATCCCGTCGGAAGAGCGTCATTTCAGAATGTATCCTATGGACTTTGAAGAGTTTTGCAACGCTTGTGGAGAGTCTGCTCTCATCGATTATATTCGATTATGTTTTGCTAAAAGGGAAGCCTTAGATCGATCTTTACACAATAAGGCTATGCTTTTATTCAGGCAATATCTACTGGTTGGTGGAATGCCAAAATGTATTGCAGTGTTCTTGGATTCAAAAAAGGATTTCTTTAAGGCTGATATTGAGAAACGGGATATTCTTGAGTTATACAGAAGTGATATTGCAAAAATCAAATCTCGCTATCGTTCAAAGGTTACAGCAATTTTTGATAATCTACCTAGGTTACTTTCACAGCATGAAAAACGTGTTGTTTTTAAAAATATTTCACCAGGAAGTTTTACCGATCACTATGAAGATACTTTTTTTTGGCTTGGAGACTCTATGATTGCTAATGAATGCTTTCTTTGTAATGATCCAAATATAGGGTTGTCTTTAAATGAAAATAGAGCTTATATAAAGTGCTACATGGGAGATACAGGATTACTTGTTAGTCATGCTTTTGATGAAAATGCTCTTTTAGCGAATAATGTATATCAGCAGATCCTTACTGGAAGTTTGTCCTTAAATAATGGCATGCTCTATGAAAATGCTGTAGCGCAGATGTTGACGGCTAACGGACATAAACTGTATTTTTACACTCATTATGATGCTGATGCTCATCGTAACGATATGGAGATCGATTTTCTTCTGTCAAATAATAGCAAACTTAAACTTAAGCTTTACCCAATTGAAGTTAAATCAGGTGTTCATTATTCAACGAAATCTTTGTTGAAATTTCGTGATAAATTTAGAGAGAGGATCGGTGAGTGTTATATCATTCATCCTAAGAATTTTGCTGTTAAAGATGGAGTGATGTGCTTGCCGCCGTATATGACTATATGCTTATAGCTTTGCAGCAGATAGAGAAAAAAACAAAACGGATCATTTAGGAAGAACAAGATCTAAGTTTTGCATAACGTACATAAAAAAAGAGACTCAATGTCTCTTTCTTATTCTTTCCTGGAGCGGGAAACGGAGCTCGAATCCGCGACCCTAACCATGGCAAGGTTATGCTCTACCAACTGAGCTATTCCCGCTCTCGGAATGGCAACTATTATACAGGGAAAATTTTGAAACGCAAGCTTTTAATGCATTATCTCATGGATCCCGTCTGGCATTCTCATAAACTCGTACAGTAGTGATCACGGATACATCTAATGGTTTATACGTACCACTTTTTCTGGCATCTGAGGGCTGCAGGGCACAAATTCACTAGCTATAGCTAGTGAATTTGTGCCCTGCAG
>CAVJLP010000083.1:0-10507 GCA_963650525.1 Firmicutes bacterium CAG:534 | reverse complement strand
TCTTTTTTATCCCCTATCTTTTTTAATAGAGGAAACTTTCCCTACTTCTTCAGGTAAAAAAAATCCCGCCACTATGGACGGGATCTAAATATTAGAGATAGAAACTAGATCTTCTTAGATGAAATCACCAGTGAATCAGCTCTTGTTCTCTCGTGACGGAACAGGAGGTAGATGATAGCAGCGAGCACAATGAAGGCAACAACAGTGAAGACATTGAACTCAACAGTGCCGGTGATCAAACCACCGATCTGATAGATGATAAGAGCTAGGCAGTATGCAAAGCAGAGCATGTAGCCTACAGCAAAGCCAAACCACTTACCGGTACCAAACTGACGCTTCATAGCACCCAAGGCTGCAACGCAAGGTACAGACCAGAGGTTGAAGGCTAAGAAGGCCAAGGCTGCAGCAGTTACTGGGAAGAAGCCATTCATAGCATCAAGCAGGCCCTGATCGTCCTCGGCAATCTCATCACCTAAGCCTAAGAGCATAGCTACAGTACCGACAACGTTCTCCTTTGCAAGAAGACCAGTGATACATGCAACAGATGCCTGCCAGGTACCAAAGCCGATAGGTGCGAACACGAAGGCAATTAATGAGCCGAAGGCTGCAAGCATTGAGGAGTCAGCATCAACCATGCTAAAGCCCTCAGGAGTGAAGTTGAAGTTAGCTAAGAACCAGAGTACTACGACGGTTGCGAAAATGATGGTACCAGCCTTGATGATGAAAGCACGGCAACGCTCATAGGTAGTACGGAAGATGTTAATGGCCTTAGGCATGTGGTAGTCAGGCAACTCCATTACGAAAGGAGACACATCCTCATGGAAGGCAGATGACTTCTTAAGAATAATGCCTGTGATGGCGATGCAGAAGATACCCATGAAGTAAACTGCAGGAGCAATCCAACCATTATCTGGGAAGAAGGCCATGAAGATCATGGTCATGATCGGAAGCTTTGCAGAGCAAGGCAGGAAGGTGGTGGTGATCAAGGTGATACGCTGCTCATTGATGTTATCAATGGACTTAGTAGACATCAAAGCAGGAACACCGCAACCAGTTGCAATCAAAATAGGAATGAAGGAACGGCCAGACAAACCAAAGTGACGGAAGATACGGTCGAGTACGAAGGCAACACGAGTCATGTAACCGCACTGCTCAACAATTGAAAGCAGGAAGAACAATACGATCATCTGTGGCACGAAGCCTAAGACTGCACCGACACCACCGATGATACCATCGATGACAAGACCGTTTAACCACTCAGGAGCTTCAGCCTGCTCTAAGAGATAGGTTGCACCATCAGTGGCCCACTCACCAAACACGACGTCGTTGGCGTAATCAGTAGCTGCGGTACCGACAGTGGTAACAGCTAAATAGTAGATTGCATAGATAACAAAGGCAAAGATAGGCAAAGCTAAGATCTTATTGGTAACAATGTTATCAATCTTGTGAGATAAGGAGGAAGCCTTATTCTCATCACGGCTTGAAACCTTTGCAATAACCTTATCGATAAAGGCATAACGGGTCTGAGGGAAATAAGCCTCAGCGTCAGTGTTGTACTCACGCTCGATCATGGAACGGCCCTTGGCAACTTCAGCTAAGAGCTTCTCAGATCCACGGTACTCCTGCAAATATACCTTATCTTGCTGCAATAAAGAGGTAGCAATAAAGGTACGCTCAGCCTGATTCTTGCCCTCACCTAAAAGACTGCCGATGCTATCTAATAAGGTTACGACATTCTCAGGATAAATCTTGCTTGCAGATACGGTAGCGCTTGCATTGGCAATTGCATCCTGAAGTTCATTTAGGCCCTTGCCGGTTGATGCAGAAACTGCAACTACAGGAACACCAAGCTCCTTTGACAGAGCTTCGGTATCAATAGTGATGCCCTCATCCTTTAGAAGATCGGTCATGTTCAATGCGAGCACAACCGGACGGCCCATAGGCAGAATTTCAAGGGTCAATGACAAAGAGCGCTCAAGGTGGGTTGCATCAAGAACGTTGACGATGACGTCATAGTCATTTGAGAGCAGGAAGTTTCTTGAAACGATTTCTTCTGCAGAGTAAGGAGAAAGTGAATAAAGACCTGGAAGGTCAACCACGTCCCAGTCACGCTTGGAGATCTTGCCGATAACCTGATCAACGGTTACACCAGGCCAGTTACCTACATACTGATTTGCACCGGTTAAGGCATTAAATAAAGTGGTCTTACCGCAGTTCTGGTTGCCGATAAGAGCTAAGGTCTTCTGAGTCATTATTCTTTTACCTCAACTAAAGCTGCATCAGAGCGACGAATGGTCAAAGAATAACCACGAACGTTGAGCTCAATAGGATCACCTAAGGGTGCAGAACGTACCATGGTAACCTTAGTATTAGGGGTAATACCCATGTCGAGCAGACGACGGCGCAAGGAAGTGCCCTCACCGCGAACGGCAGACACCTCGGCGCTCTCGCCGACTTTTAGGTTTTCAATAGTCTTCATAAAGAAATGCCACCTCAAATAGGATTTAACCTAAATAACGCAGCTTCCTCCTTTTCTTGCGGTTAAAAATAAGCTGAGTCAAAGCTCTGCCTATGTGTGGTCTAGCCACGAAATCAAACTGCAGCACTAGCGCTTGGTGTTTACTGCAGAAAATAGCATCAGGATTGAACCTGATAGATGAGTGTTGTATTTATTGATATAACCTCACCTTTTGAAGGCCTTTAAGTACTACAGTTAGCCTTATGCAATTAGCCTCCACTAACGCGCGGTAGTTTAGGCTAACTGTTAGCCAAATGCAACTATATTTTGCAGATCTGCAGATAAATTTCTGCTATTGCCTTGATATAACAGAGGATTAGATTTATTGATACTGATCACACAATTGAATATTTTTGTGCAATCTGTGCTTTATTTAGAGAAAGTGTGAGTCAAATACGGTGCACGCTCTGTCAATGCGCGCTTTTTTGCTAGAAAAACATCTTGCAAAACCAAGCTTAAATAGGATAAATAAGAAAAGCGCAGCCTCTTATGCTCTTTGAGGCTACGTTTAATGCTTACAGAGCTTAAATCCTGCAGATTTTCTAGCCTAAATGGCGTCTTAAAAATTCCAGCACCACCTGCTGTACCTCAGGTTGTACCCAGTGGGCACCACCGTGACCTGCCCCCTCGACTAGATAACGCTCAGCTTCAATTCCGTGTGCTCTTAGGGCCTGAAACATGATGTCAGTTTCGGCAGCAGAAACTAAGGTGTCGGCAGTGCCATGGAATAAAAGGAAGGGGGGAGTGTGCTCATCAACATAATTTGCAGGATTGTAGCGCTGTACCTCCTGCGGACGCTCTGTTACCGATGCATCAACACCACCGCAGATGGTACAGCCGTTAAGCCACAGCGCCTGACAGGCAGAAGGGGAGTTATAGGCCTGCACTGTCTTCTCATCAAAGCCGTCAGCCATACGCGAGAGATCAGTTACACCATAGAAATCAACCACACATGCAACCTCTGATGAAACATCAGTATTGGCTCCTACGTCAAATTGCCTGCCATACCCAGTTACACCTGCAAAACATGATAGATAGCCACCTGCCGAGGTCCCCATGATGCCGATACGGTTAGGATCAACGCCAAAGCGCATCGCATTCTTTCTTAAATAGCGGATGGCACATTTGGTATCGATAATAGGTGCTGGCAGATTGGCTTGAGGGGCAAAGCGATATTCAATTGATGCAACTAAAAAGCCTGCCTGCGCAAGACACATTCTTATTTCAAGATGAGATGCTCTGTTTGAGGTTATAAAACCACCACCTGTAACAAAAACCACCGCAGGCAACAGCTTACCTGTACGCGGCCTTAACACATCCATCTTAAGATCCACGTTTGGATAACTGTGAACGCTTACCTGTGAATAGGTGATCCCGGGGATAAGATCAATGCGCAACGTACTGTTTGATACTTTTAAAAGTTTGCTTTGAGCGTATTCAGTCATTTTTATTAATCCTTTCTCTTTATGGTGTTGATTTTACTTTAAAAAAAGAGGCGGTAAAACCGCCCCCTCATCTTATCTATCTTTAAAATTAGAAGTGCAAGGCACCACTTAGATAGAAGCCATAGGAAGGATCACTGTCATAGGTGCACAGTCTGTTGCCATCCTTGTCATAGAACTTGTATTCACGATCAAAGCGGGCCTCAACACCTGCCTTGACGGTAAACATATCGATAGGAGATGCCACAATACCGGCGTTGGCCGCAATGGATTTCTCCATAAAATAACCGTCACGGGCAGCACCACGCTTGGCCTTATCGGCAAGCTGATACACCTCACGATCGATGTAATGCACGGTACCCTCCAAGGCAAGTCCTTGAGAGAAACGGTACTGCAGATGGTTATAGGTACCAATGCTGCCTGAAAGCCCCAGATCTGAAGGATTTCTGTATGCAATTAGTAACACCGGATCGACATAGTTTTCAATTTCACTTAGGTTAAAGGCAACGCCTAAGGCTACAAACCAGTCATTGGCAAAATCATAGTTGATGCCAGCACGCGGAGTGAGCTGATAATTTTCCGTCATATGAAAATCATCTTCCCAGCCAAAGGCTGCTCCCATGCCTACAAAATATCCCCAAGTGCCAGGATTTCTCTGCTCATATTTGGCATCAGCATAGAGCTTGTTTAATTCGATATCATCGCTGTTTTTAAAATCGTACTCAGTCTTGGTGTAACCTAAAGTAAAGTACTCGTTAGAGGCCTTAAGACCATAGGTGGTGGTTTTAACCTCATCCCTGACATTAGTGGTATCAGCCTTGCCTTGATAAGAATAGATAGGAGTTACGGACCAGCCCTCGGCCATCGCAGGTAGTGCAAAGCAGGCTAATGCAACTGCCAGCATTGTAACTTTACGCATAATTTCTTCCTTAAACCTATATTAAAGCCTGCCCTACAGGCTATTTTCTGAAATTGTATTCAAAAGAAAAAACATATTCAATAAAGCTCATAAGAGCTGATGCGGTCAATTTCACTCCTAAATTCAAGAAAAAGCCAGACTTTTGCAGAACTGCAAAATTTATTTTTAAGATCTATTTGATTTTTAAGTATTTTTTCTGCTAATCACCTATATTGCTTTTGTGATATGCTTGCACAAAAATTTTACGGATCTGACCATTATGCTTCGTACTGGAATTTTCATTGCTGCCTTAAGCTTGGCAGCTGCAGTTTACGCTGAACCTAGCGACATCAACGACAAGTTGCTCTCTGTCAAGGGAACTCTTGAAAGCATCAACGGTGAACTCTCCTCAGCTCACGCCGATGTCAGCAGTATCAAGAACACCATCGATGCCACCACTAAGGCACATGAAAGAATGAACAGACAGATGCTAGATGAGCTCAAGGCTCTGCGCCGTCAGAACCAAGCTCTCATTGATATGAATCAAGCCTTGATCAATGCCGCTGCCAGTGGTCCTAACTCCAGCAAATCATCTCAAGTCATAATGAATGCCTCACGCAACTATGATGTAGAAACTCCTGATGGAAAAATGCTCTTTGGCGGTGAGGAATATGTATATGTAAAAGAGGCCGAGGCCACATTTGCAGCCCGTGTCGATACTGGTGCCACCGTATCATCCATTACTGCAACCAACATCTCCCGTTATGAATCAGACGGCGTGAAGATGGTACGCTTTACCATCGAGGCCAACGATCGCAAAATCGAGGCTGAAGCACCATTTATCCGTGTTACCCGTGTGCGTCAGTCATCATCTGACGGCTTTAGCTATCGCGTGGTGGTAGGACTTAACATAAAAATTGGCAACTACTCAGTCTACAGTGAGTTTAACCTCATGGATCGTACATCCATGGACTTTCCTATGTTGCTAGGACGCTCCCTCTTAACCGATATCGCTGCAGTTGATGTGTCCAGAAACTACATTCAAAAGCGTGCCGATCCTGATGGATTGGTGCTCATTAACAGTGATCTCTACAACCTCCTAAAGCGCAACGGCAAAGATCCTAACAGTGAATATGACGAGCGTATGGCCAAGAGTGCCGCAGGACAGATTGCAGTTCCTGATGATGATCACGCCACCTTGGGCACCAACTCGAAAAAGGCCCTGCCTGAGGTCTCACAGCAAGTGCTCAAAGAAGAGTACACCAAGCGTATGACCGACGCAGGTGTCAGTTTGCCCTCTGATCTTAAAAAAGAGCAGGAAGAACTGAAAAAAGCTCAAAACGAAAACACAGCATCTAAGATGCAAAATGCTGAAGATGACAAATCCAAAGACACCTCATCTGACAAGGAAGGTAAATAATAAATGGTATCCCGCGGAGTTTTCTACTTTGTAACCGCCATTCTTTTTATAGTTGGCGTGATGCTCATGGCATATCAGCATATTGCCTATGATCTTCCCTTCACCCCAGGTCAGGATAGAGATCTCTGGAATGTAGAGGCCAAAATTGAGTTCCAGCCTGATCAGGATGAACCATCACTGCTACGCTTTGCCCTGCCTGCAGTACAGCCTGGCATGACTCAGGTTAAACAGACTACTGCCTCACTAGGCTATGGCGTAAGCTATATAAACCGTAACGGTAACAATTATGTTGAGTGGACCAAACGCAATGTCTCAGGTGATCAGGTGCTCTATTACCGTGCCGATCTCCTAGTTGATCCTGAAGCATCCCTCTCCTCTATGAAGGTTCCGGCAATTCCTGAAACCGTAGAGCCTGAACCATACGGAACTGCCATTGCCGAGCTTGCCGAGGCTGCATCTGCCCGCTCAGCCGATCCATTCTCACTTGCAACTCAGGCTATTGCCGAGCTTAAAAAGCAAAACGAATCCACCTCCTTGCTCTTATCCCGCTACAGCCTCTCAGGAGCGCTGGTGCGCATTTTGCAAGCCTCCAATGTTCACTGCCGCGAAATTGGTGTCCTGACACTAGAAAACGGCCGTCGCAATCGTCCCTTAGAATCCCGCGTGGCAGTATTTTCAGAGGGTAAATACCAGATCTTCAACCCATCTGACGGCACCTCTGGCATGAACCCAAATGAGCTCATCTGGACTAATAATGGCAACCCGATCATGACTCTTGAGGGTGGTAAGTCTGCCCGTGTAAGTTTCTCAATGCTCAAGCACCGCATCAGTGCTATTCAGGCAGGAAAGCTCAAGGCTGCTGTTGATAAGGCCTCAGGAGCTGAGCTCATCTCCCTATCTGTAGATTCACTGCCAGTTGAAGAGCAGGCTATGTTTAAAAACATTCTGCTCTTAACCATTGGCGTTTTGATAGTTGTGTTCCTGCGTATTATTGTGGGCATTAAGACCTCTGGTACTTTCATGCCAGTGCTAATTGCCATGGCTTTCTTGCAGACTAACCTTGTCCTAGGTCTTGTAGGCTTTATTGCTATAGTTGGCGTAGGTCTTATCGTCAGATCATGGCTTTCGCACTTAAATCTGCTCTTGGTTGCAAGAATTTCTGCTGTGATCGTGCTGGTGATTGCCATCATTGGCTGCGTATCGGTGCTCTCCTATAAATTTGGCTTAACTGAAGGCCTTAAGGTTACTTTCTTCCCGATGATCATTTTGTCATGGACCATTGAGAGAATGTCCATCATCTGGGAAGAAGACGGCTATCATGAGGTGATAAAGCAAGGTGGTGGCTCCCTCTTTGTGGCAGTATGTGCCTTCCTTGCTATGGACAGCACCTATGTACAGCATCTAACCTTCAACTTTATCGGTCTGCAGTTTATTATCCTGGCCCTAGTTTTGCTCATGGGTAATTACACGGGCTTTAGACTTACCGAACTTAAGCGCTTTAAGCCACTTGTAGCTCAGATAAACCTATACAGAAACGGCGATCAAAAAGAGAAGGAATGCGATCGTCTCCATCGTGAATTAAAGGAGCTTAAAGGAGATCCACACAATGTATATCGCAAGTGGAAGCACCAAGCTCAGCAGGATCTTAAGGATCATAGCTTAGATGATAGCGCTGATGGAGATAAGAAATAATGTTCGGTCTCAGCCTTAAAAAGCCAGACTTCCTTAAGCACTATGCCAATCCTCTTGACATGGTGCATGATGGAGTCATGGGTATGAATCAGCGCAATATCAGCTATATCAGCCGTTATAACAAGCGCAATTTATATCCGCTTGTGGATAATAAGTTAAACACCAAGCGCATTGCCCTTGATCATAATGTCAATACCCCCAAGCTTATAGGCTCGGTACGTGATCAGCATGATATTGCCGCATTGCTTGAGATCCTAGGTGATCACACCGAATTCTGCATCAAGCCTGCACAAGGCTCTGGCGGCAAAGGCATCATGGTTATCAAGGATAGAAACAAAGAAAATGGCAATTTCATCAAATCCTCAGGTGAGGAGGTAACGTTACATGATGTTAACCGCCATTTAACCAACATCCTTGCAGGTCTGTTCTCTCTTGGCGGACGTCCTGATATTGCCCTAATTGAGGAGCTTATCCACTTTGATAATGTCTTCTCAGGCTTTAGTTATGACGGAGTTCCTGATACACGTGTCATCGTCTTTAAGGGCTTTCCGGTAATGTGCATGATGCGCCTTTCCACCAAAGCATCTGATGGCAAGGCCAATTTGCACCAAGGAGCTGTGGGTGTTGGGATCTGCATTCGCACGGGACGCGCGGTACGTGCAGTGCAGTTTAACGAGCCTATCGAATTTCACCCTGATACCGACAGACGTCTTAGCGAACTTAAGGTTCCCCACTGGCGTCAGGTACTAGAGCTTGCCTCCTCCTGCTATGAGATGTCAGGACTTGGCTATATCGGTACCGATATCGTGCTCGACCGCGACAAGGGCCCTATGCTACTTGAGCTAAATGCCCGTCCCGGTCTTGCAATTCAGATCTGTAATAATGCCGGACTTTTGCCAAGACTTCGTATTATCGAGGCCCTGACCAAAAGACAACGTCTTACTATCCCTGAGCGTGTAGCCTTCTCTATGGATCACTTCGGAGTATGGAACTACCCTAACTCCTAAGCTCAATTCACCTAAATTCATCCCCGCGCCACATTTTCGCGGGGATTTTTGTATTATGTGTAAAGCACACAGCTTTCAAAATAGGGAAAGTTTATGGATATTGAAATTATCAAAGGTGATATCACCAAACTTGAAGTTGATGCCATTGTCAATGCTGCCAATCCTTATCTGGCAGGAGGCGGTGGCGTTGATGGAGCCATTCATCGTGCTGCAGGTATTGAAAAGTTGCATGAGGCCTGCAGAAAAATCGGCGGCTGTAACACAGGAGATGCAGTGATCACAGAAGGCTTTAACCTTAGTGCCAAATACATTATCCATACCGTAGGACCGATATGGCAAGGAGGAACGGCAGATGAGGCTCAGCAGCTTGCATCCTGCTACAGACGCTGCTTTGAGCTATGTGAGCAATATAAGATTAAAACCATAGCTTTTCCTGCAATATCCTGCGGTGTGTATGGCTATCCCTATGAAAAGGCATGCAAAATTGCCGTAGATTCCATCTGTAGCTTTGGACCTATTCATCATCTGCAATCAATCGTGCTTATAGATCTAAATGATGCAATCATCGAGTGCTATAAGCACCTTTTGGCAGATAATCCTTATAAAAAAGCATAAACTGCCAATATCCTCATCTTATTAAAAAGGCCCTCTAAATAGAGAGCCCTTATCAATTTCAAATTAACAGTTACTAAATGCCGTACTTTCTAAGCACAATCGATGCATTAGTACCACCAAAGCCAAAGCTGTTAGAGAGCACAGTATTAAGCTCAGCCTTACGAGCAGTATTAGCCACAATATCTAAGCCTGCGCAATGCTCATCAAGAGTTGAGATATTAATAGACGGTGCGATAAAGCCGTGCTCCATCATCAACAAACAGAAGATAACCTCATTGACACCTGCAGCACCTAAGGCATGACCGGTCATAGATTTAGTTGAGGAGATAGGAGGGCATTTGTCACCAAAAACTTCACGTATGGCCTCAAGCTCCTTTACATCACCAAGCTTGGTGGCGGTACCGTGAGTATTGATGTAATCAATAGGATAAGGAAGATCGCGCAGTGCCTGACGCATGCAACGTACTGCACCCTCGCCAGAAGGAGCCACCATATCAGCACCATCTGAGGTAGCACCAAAGCCCACAATTTCAGCTAGGATCTTGGCACCACGTGCCTTGGCATGAGCTTCAGACTCTAAAACCAGCATACCACCACCAGCTCCCATGACAAAGCCATCACGGGCGGCATCATAAGGACGGGATGCATGAGAAGGATCCTCATTAAAGCCCTTTGACAAAGCCCCCATGCCGTCAAAGAGGCAGGCTAGAGACCAGTCAGCCATCTCACCGCCACCTGCGAACATCACATCATGACGACCTAAGGCAATCTCATCTGCAGCCTTTTCAATGCAGTGAACAGAGGTTGAACAGGCAGAGGTCACCGAGAAGGATGCTCCCTTTATCTTAAAGGCAGTTGACAGGCAGGCAGATACAGTGGAGCTCATAGCCTTAGGCACAGCATAAGGGCCTACAC
>CAVJLP010000082.1:0-10554 GCA_963650525.1 Firmicutes bacterium CAG:534 | reverse complement strand
ATATATGGCTACCAAGCAATCGTCAAATACAGTTTTAAGAAGATTTGGCGGAATAACAGTAGATTTTTATAGAAATAATATGCAGGAGGTTTCCGATTTTAGTGAATGTGAGGTTGCATCCTTTCATTTTGAAGAGGGAATATCACATCCATATACCGGAATATTAAATCTAGTCACGCAAAACGCCGTAGATTTTGGCAAGCTTGATTTAAATTATCTGTATGTAAAGATTAGCTACCAAATTGTTTATATTTATGAAAGACAACCGGAAAATGAAGATGATTATAGAGAACCAGATACGCGTACTGTATGGGCATTAATTAAAACTGTTACGAATTTGCCTAAAGTAGGATTAGTAAATCCAGATGGCAAAAAAGAACAATATTATCAGTATCAGCTAAGTCTTGAATCACCGCTTGCACGTTTAAATAATAAGCAGACTATATTCAGTGAGCTTAAAATTTCACAGATCCTAAGCGAGCTTTTAAGCAGAGATGGTTCAAATATAAAAGACAGTAATGCCAGAATTTATAATCCGCTTTTATGTGAGCTTGATTTTTCTAAGATTCAGGATTTACCCCAGCTTGATACCAGAACTTTGAAGATACAGCGTGGTCAGGAGAAAGCTTTATCCTTCTTTAATCGTATTTTAATAGCATACGGCATTAACTATGTCTTAGATTTTGATGAGCAAAAAGGTGTCAAAATCATTTTTTCCTGCGACCAGAATTATAAGAAGAAATCTGTCCTTAGTTGTACAAATGATCTGAGTATTGCTGCAAAAGATATAAACTATATCTTTCTTGCAAATACAACTCTTAAGAAGAATTCTGTGCTGTTTGATGAAGCCAAAGTTACGGCTAAGGAACTTAAAAACAGCTGGCTGGACCTTGAAGCAGATCGCACTGATACAAGTGGCATAAAGAGTAGCCAGATCAAGCTTTTCTATAAGAATTTATGTATAAGAAATCTTGCAGTAAATCCAAAGCTCAGTGCTCAGAGTGTAGAGGACATCAGATTAGACCCTGGTCTTATTCTGAATTCTGCTATCGATGATATTTCATCAAAATATGTAGTAGAGAATATCATCACTGACATCTCAACCTTTAAAAGCAGGTCTCAGAAAAATACCGTACAGCTTAAAACGGATTGTATTGAGTTAGTTGATCATGCTTTGTTTGCAGAGCTTGATGACAAGTCAGATGGTGATTATTTTGAGTTTGACTCCAAGGCTGAGCTAGGATGCCTTGTACATCAGGAGGTTGATAGTCTGGAATCCTTAGATCCCAAGCAGAGCATCGATATTATTGAGGCTCAGGCATGCGGAGAAGACGGAGTTATAGATAGCAGTCAATTTGCTACTTATTCTAAGGATTCAGCGCAAAATAATGATCTTTTTTATGCCATTATTACAGGTAATAACTCTAAGCTTTTGATTAAGGTCCATACCTTAATTGAATCAGATAATACTGCTGTAAAGAAAATAATGCAGGGGCAGCGCATATTAGTGCTACAAAAGGGTGGAACTTATTATCTGTATGGCTATGTACCAGAGCCTTTGGCTGTTGATGATGATAAGTGGGAAGGTCTTAGTCAGGACATCATCAACTTAAAAAATGAATCATCTATTTCATTGCAGAATTATAAAAATAATGATGAATATATTTATTCACTGTTAAAAACCAGTGCTCAGGCTGTTGAAAGTGCGGTAATGTATCAGGCTCTTGAAAGCTGTGATGCATCAATTCATGACGTTACTTATGTCAATGATTTTAGAGAGAAAGTAAAGACTCAGCATAGTGACTATAAGAATAAATATGATAACTTTCAGAATGCTTTGACCGAGCTTTCTAATAAATTTGAGAATGGTCAATATCTGAAAGACTACATTAATGCTGATGGAAGTTTAAAAAGTGGTGCTCCTGATGAAGTGAGACATGTAAAGAGTACAAAGGATGAGTTTAAATCAGCATCCTCAAAGATGTTTGAATTAGCTCAGCAAATTGTAGCTAAATGCCATATCTCATTTGTAAAAGAAGAACCTAAGAATGTATTGATCTATAACAATAAAGGTGGTTATAAATTTAATGCAGAAGATGGTAATTTTGAAGTTACCGCAAAGCAAATTGTCTTAAATGGTATTGAAGGGATCACTTTGCAGTCATCAGGTAAAATTACCATAAATAGTAGTGACAGCATAAAATCTACGGTTGGAAGTAGTAATGTTGAGATTAAAAAAACAGGAACATCAATTGTCGCAGGAGCTACTTTTTGGGGATCAATTGCTGATAGTAAGAATGGAGATGAAAAGAGCGATACCTTATCCTCAAAATTCTCTGTTGAAACCTACAAGGGAATTTCTGGATCAGCCTATAGTGTAGGATTTACTGCATCAAATAGTTTGAAACTTAATGGACCGCTTGCATCAGGTATAGCTCTTTCGTATGGAAGTGTTAAGCTTGTAGGCTCTGAGATCAAAATGCAAACTCAGGGAAGGCGTGAGCAGGTAAAGAATATTGCAGAATTTTCTGCTAACTTTGTCACGGATATGCTTGCTAGCTCAACTAGCAGTAAAAACAATGCCTGGTATAAACGTTTGTTTAAGGGGGGACGATATGTCGGAAAATTTATTGATAAAAATTTCGTAGAAGGAGGGCAAGGTGAAAGAACATTGGCAAAATATAGAAAGAAAGAAGAGGATAAGAGTACAAAAGTTGCAGATGCTTTAGATAATCTTGGAGATGCTGGTAAACAAGAAGCAGCAACTAAAGCAAAATGGGATTATGCTCAGGCATTACTTGATATGATTTTTTATGTGATAGATACTATTGCAAACTTAGTTAAGGATATTATTGACCAACTCGTAGATGACGAGTGTATGAAAAAAACAAATTGGTTCTATGCTCCTTTTGGTAGTTCAACTTTAAAGAGTAAAATGGATCAAGTTCTATTAGTTCTGTCTCATATTAAAACGGTTAACTCATTGATTTTTGCCAGTTATAAAACATATCGATCAACAGCAACAGGTGCTATTCCTGCTGTATCTTCGATGTCATTAAGTTCAGATAGTGCAAGTTTAGAATCGCAAAATATGGAATTTAAATATTTAACGCAGACTCAAGCTGATACACCTGTGGATGCTTCTGCCAAATGCGCAATGCGAGATATGATAACTAAGGTCAATGCACCTTAGATACTGTTACTAAACAAAAAAATTTACATTCTCTCCATGTGAAAAAAAACGTGCCACGTCGGAGAGATTGTATCCGAGGGACTTTTTTATGGGATTAGTAACCTCATGTCAAAAGTAACGCTCGGCATATTGGCAATGGTAAGTGTTGGAGTGGAATTACCAAGATGCAACATGAGAACATTGTATGGTACTTAGTATGCCCCAATCTCTATACTTTGATACCAGACTGGGGATTTTTTTAATTTAGTGAATGTACATAAGAGCAAAGTCCTGTAGCGCTACAACTTGGCTCTTATGTTATCAATTGCCATCAGATCTACTTTTTTTACTTGATTGTTTTCATCGTACGCAGATAAATCAAGCAATAATTTCAAGGCAGGATCAGGAAGCCATGCTCCAAGCTTATTGACTAAAAGCTGTGGAAGCATTCCAAGATTATTACCCATAGGTACTACATAGGATCTCCATACGCTTTCATCTTTTTGCATGCCGCATTCAGTCTCTAATGCATCAATTGCCCCCTGCAAGGTGGTGATATCATCGATAAGTCCAAGCTTTTTGGCATCAGGCGCGGTAAATACCTTGCCCTCTGCAAATAATTCCTTGTTACTAATATCAAGTCCGCGGGCATTACACACTAGTTTTAGAAATTTGTGGTAAGTATTGCCAATTTCAAGCTCAATGAGTTCCTTTTGATATTTGTTGATGGGGGTGGCAATGGCTGTTTCAGCTAGAGGTGAGGTAGAAACACCATCTTGGCTTACACCATACTCATTTAAAAGTCTGTCAGCTCCAATAGTGGTTGCAAAAACTCCGATTGATCCTGTCAAAGTATGCTCTGATGCATAGATTTTATCTGCTGCAGTGGCAATCCAATAGGCCCCAGATGCCGTTACATCAGCCATATATACAGCAACCTTGAGCCCTTTTTCGTGAAGTTTTACAATCATCCGACGGATATTTTCAGATGCTCCAACCTCACCGCCACCAGAGTCTATATATAGAAGTACCCCCTTGTTTTTGGGATCCTTGGTGACGGTATTAAGCAGATATTCCATGTTATCGGGGCTAAATGAGCGCGGATTTTCATTATTTTTGCTGATGGTGCCCATGCCGTAGATAACTGCCAGTTGCTTTGGAGAATTAATCTTATTCTTGGTAGTACGAGCCGCATACAGCGTCTCATAATTATCCATGGATATGGCATCTATTTGAGTTTTATCATTTTTTGCAGGATATATGTCAGCTAATGACTTTTTTAGATCATCTAATGTCATAAGCTTATCAACAAGGCCTGCAAATAAAGCGCGTGTGGCATTATCTCCCTGAGCATCACGCATTGATTTTAGATATTCATCAGCATCTGGCAGAAGTTTTCCCTTTAAAGAAGTACGTCCTTCTTTTACGATCTGCTCAAAGTTTGCCCACATGCTGTTTGCAATATGACTGTATTCTTCCTTGACCTCAGGAGACATGCTGTCACGCAGTAAGGGTTCTACTGCTGATTTATGAGTGCCCGCGCGGAATACATAGGGGGTGAGCTTAAAACGCTCTAAAAGAGGAGCGTAGTAAAGAGTTGACATTGACAGTCCATGAATATCTACCTTTCCGAAAGGATCAAGGATAATCTCACTTGCATGAGATGCTGCTATATATGTTCCCTGAGAAAAGCTGTCAGAGAAGAATATGAGTGGTTTGGTACCATGAGTTATCTTCTTGAATTCATCACAGGCTTCAATTAAGCGCATAACTGCCTGTGAGGAAGGAATAGACAGATTTGATACGTCAGCAACTACCGTTTTTATTTCGTCATCAGCTGCCGCCTTATGTAATACCCTTAGTAGTTGATTTAAGTCAACGCGTATTTCATCAGGTCGAAGATTGCTTGAAAACTGAGAGAGCATCTTTGAGAGCTGATCATCTCCTAGGGGAAGCTCGTCAAGATCTCCGTTAAGTGAAAGCCACAGCACTGGAGCTGGATTTATCTCCTTTTGTACCTCATCTCCTTCAATAAGCGCATTTAAATGATCTCCTGCACTCTCTGAGAGCATCCATAGCATGCCGCACAGTGCCAAAAATAAAAGAAATACCAGATTGGCAACAACATTACGTGCAAAGCTGATTGTGGCTCCAATGAATTTAAAAAAGGCGCAGATACATTTTAAAGGCGAATGCTTTCTTGCTTTTAACTCGCCATTATTTTGCTCATCTATTTTCTTTATTTTGTCATCGGTTAAATCGATGATTGGATCATGTAACATTTATTGCTCTCAATGTGGAATGATTAAAGGCTAAAGTCGCATCAAAATTATAAAAAGTTATATATAACAGTATGTTATAAATACAGGCAACAGAGCTTAATCAATTGCTTTTATGCTTTTGTCTTGGCTTTGGTACTGTCAATAATTTTCATTAATGAGCCGACAATTCCTGATACATCGCTTAAATTAGAGGGAACTATAAGGGTATTATCAGTCTTGGCAAGGTTTGCAAAGGCGTCGATATAGCGCTCGGCAACTTTTAGATTTACTGCGGTGTCACCACCTTGCATCTGTGTGGCCTCTGCAATTTTGGCTAAGGCTTCTGCTGTGGCCTTGGCAATAGTCAAGGTCGCCTGAGCCCGGCCCTCTGCGATGTTTATCTCACTTTGCTTTTCACCTTCTGATTTTGCAATTGCCGCCTCGCGTGCGCCGTTGGCAAGGTTGATCTGCTCCTGCTTTTTACCCTCAGATTCGGCAATAACTGCACGTTTTTGTCTTTCTGCAGTGATCTGCTGCTGCATTGCCTGCAAAATTACAGCAGGTGGAGTGAGATCCTTTATTTCATAGCGCAGTACCTTAACGCCCCAGTTTAAGGCCGCCTCATCAATTGCGGCTACCACCTGATTATTGATTACATCACGCTCTTCAAAGGTCTTATCAAGCTCCATGCGACCTATTACTGAGCGCAACGTAGTCTGGGCAAGCTGGGTTATTGCAACAAGGTAATTTGAGGTACCGTATGAGGCACGCTCTGGATCGGTTACCTGGAAAAAGAGGACTCCATCTACAGATAACTGGGTATTGTCTCTGGTAATACAGATCTGACTTGGAGTATCAAGCGGTACTTCCTTTAGAGAATGTTTATAGGCAACCTTGTCAATAAAAGGCACGATAAAGTTTAATCCCGGGCTTAATACCTTATGAAATTTACCAAAGCGCTCAATTACCCAGGCATGTTGCTGAGGGATCACCTTGATTGATTTTATGGCAAAAATTATTGCAAGGATAAGTATAAAAAAGGCTGCGGTAAGCCCCTCTGAAATGAAATCGGTATTCATAAAAACTCTCTGCTTTAAAACTTAACTGTTCTCTGATGGGGGAGTGGTCTTGGCTCTCTCTAAAATAAGTCTGGTACCGTCAACCTTTTTTATTTTCCAGATCCCAGGTGTTAACTCTTCATCTTCACAGACAGCATCCCACGATGCCCCGCGGTAGGTTACTCTGGCAATTCCTGCAACCACCTTGGCAACCGAAATTTCTCGACCTTCATCTGGGTATTGAGTCTTATCGGTATTTTCTTTTCTGGCCTGTCTTCTTTTGCAAAGATAAACACCAACAGCTCCCAAAACAGTTACCAGTGCGGAAACTGTGATATGAGCGGTGGTACTCTCTCCTATAAGACAGGATAGTGCGGCAGTAAGTGCTCCTGCTGCTAGGGCTAAGAGATATACGGTTGAGAGCACCATCTCCAGGCCTAATATGATGCAAAAGGCAATGAACCAAATGAGAATTTCTGACATGCTGTTACTTTTGTTTTTTTAAGTGAAAAATCCATGCAAACAACAAAGCCACAAGGAGTGGCAGGATGATCCTGTTTTCAAAAGGGAGGATCTTAAGAGATGAGGTAAGGATCATGATCACGATCATCACTATCACAGCTCCGGCTAGATTCCCGTATTTACTCTTAGGCTTTGGCGTAGCTTTTTTCTTTTGCTCTTTGTGTTTTGGATTACCGCTTTTACTCTGTTTATTGTGTTCTATACTTGAGGCTAAGGCCTCTTTTTTCATGCGTTCAAGCGCCTCGTCATCAAGCTTTTTGATGGTAGCTGCAAAATCTCCATTGTGAACTTCGTACATGTAATTACCAGAATTGAAAACTTCATCAATGATAGCAGAGCAGGAGCCGTTTGTATCTAAGATAAAGGTGATGATTTAAAAGGAAGATCTTGTTTTAGGTGCAGAGCTTTGCCAAGTAGCAGTTAATCTCCATGTTTTGATAGGCGCAAGCAACAAGAATTTAAAAAATTGCTGATAACAAATGTTTTGAATGTAATGCACTGACGTGGCAGTACTTGCGCGATACATGCGACACATTATCATTTAATGAACATATCGCAACAAAGTGCCGTATATATTTGTACTTACGGGCTTTTGTATCTATCATTAGGTAAACAAGTTAAAAAGAGAGCAGATTCAATGCGTGAAATAGCTTATTACGATGGAAAAATGGGGCAGAGTGCAGATCTTAGTGTTCCTTTTGATGACAGATCTCATTTCTTTGGGGATGGTGTCTATGATGCAACCATAGCAGGTAATGGTATCGTTTACCTAATGGATGAGCATCTTGACCGCTTTTACTCATCAGCTAACGCCTTGGACATCAGGATCCCTATGAGCAAGAAGGAGCTTGGAGAGCTTTTGACCACAATGACTTCAATGGTTGATGCTAAGATCCCTTTTGTTTACTGGCAGGTATCCCGTGGCGTAGCTCCTCGTTTTCATGCCTATGACAGTTGCATGCAGGGGAAAATTCTGGCCTATGTACGCCCGATGGAGGAAGTACCATTTAGAATACCCGATCCAGTAAAATGTATTACCTGTCCTGATAACCGTTTTGAGCTTTGCAATATCAAAACGTTAAATCTTATCCCTTCAGTGATGGCTTATCAGAAAGCACAAAAGAATGGCTGCTTTGAAGCAATTTTGCATCGCAATGGCATTGTTACTGAGTGTGCTCATTCAAATGTTTCGATACTTAAAAATGGAGAATTTATCTCCCATCCAAATGATCGCTTTATTTTACGTGGAATAGGTAAAACACATTTGATTCAGGCCTGTTATCGCGAAGGTGTGCCTGTAATTGAAAGGGCCTTCAGTGTAGATGAAATGATGGATGCCGATGAAATTATTATCACTTCATCATCTGATTTTGCACAAGGAGTTAATGAAATTGATGGAATTGCTGTTGGAGGCAAAGATCCTGCTACATTAAGGCGTATTGGTCTGTCTAACTTAAATGAGTTCCTTTCTTGCATAGGTGAAAAGGAAGTCGAATTTTAACTTATTGTTATACAACATTTTCTTTGCATATGAATACCATGAAAAAAGTCTTGATATTAAACGGTGGCGGTGTTTTTGGTGGTAAGGGCGGTGCCTTAAATAATGCCATGTGTGATAAGGCGCGCGAGGTATTGGTGGATCTCGGCATTGAATGTGTGTACACCAAAATCCAAAATGGCTACAACCTTGATGAAGAAGTATTAAAGATCCTCTGGGCAGATGCCATCATCTGGCAGTTTCCCGGATGGTGGATGGGAGAGCCTTGGTTTGTAAAAAAATATATCGATGAGGTTTTCTGTGCTGGTGGCCAGAAATTTTTAATTTCTGACGGCAGACATCGCACCGATCCTGCGCATAACTATGGGACAGGTGGTGTGCTTGAGGGTAAGCACTATCTCATTTCAACCACCTGGAATGCACCTCTTGAAGCCTTTACTGAGAAAAACGAGTTTTTTGAAGGACAGGGCATTGATGGGGTTATGCTACATTTTCATAAGCTAAATCAGTTTTTGGGCATGAAGCCGTTAGAGAGCTTTGTTTTAAATGATGTGGTTAAGGATCCTCACTTTGATGAATATATGGCAAGGTGGGAACAGCATTTAAAAAAGATTTTTGGGTAGTTTATGTCTCCTATGTTTAGTGCATCTCAATTTGTAAAAATGCTTAAGCAGGAAGAAGAAGGTTTGCTTGTTAAAGCGATTGATTATCTTTCAACATATGTACAGCTGCTTTACAAAGATAAAACAGACTTTAAGCTGGCCACAGTAGAGAATTTTACCGGTGGTGCGATTGCGAGGGTAATTACAACACATTGTGATGACAGTTATAGTTTTTTTGATCGCGGTTTTGTGTTGCTTAACGATCAGGCAAGACGCGAGATCCTTTACGTTCCAAAGAATATCCAAAATAACTATCATTACAATTCAATTGCAGGTGTTGAGGCTATGGCAAAAGGTGCCATTATGCATTCAAATGCCAGGTTTGTACTAGTTGTCTCAGGTTTTCTCAATGCAAGGGATCTTCCTGCAAGAAAAAAAATAGGTGATGTAAGTTTTGCAATTGCAAAAAGAACAGGTTGTGAACCTATAAATTTCTGGGTGAAATCCTTTGAACGGCATTATGGTTCAGGCAATTCCAAGCTAAGATGCCTGAGGGCAACTTTTGATGGCATATCTCAGCTCATAAAGACTACCTATGAATCATGCTCAGACCTAGAAAAAGAAGAGCAAAGAAAAATGTATGATCCACTTGAATTGTTTAAGAATATTGACAAGATTGCCTATGTTTTAAGGTCTTTATAAGAATTTTAAGCAAATAGTATCAGGGCATCTTGTAGCTTCAAAATATAAAGATAGTAGTGCATTCACCAACAGGGACAGTGTGCAATGGCAAAAGGAAAACATTGGACAAAGAGCAATTCCAAGGGGACAGCGAAAAAAAGATTAAAAAATCCTGAGTCTTTAGTTGAAGATAGTATGGTTGATCTCTTGAATCTTATTAAATTTCAACTTAGTTTATTAACGGATTTCAAACTTGCAACGGCTGAGAATTTTACTGGAGGCCTGCTTACCCAGTTGATTTGTGAGGACAGCGAATTAGCTAGCAGTCTTGATCGTGGCTTTATATTAAATGATGATCTTTCAATGAAAGAGAGCTTAGGAATTTCTGAAAATATTCTTCTGCAACATGAACGTAATAGTGAGGAAATCGCTGAGGCTATGGCCAAAGGGGCGCTGTTGCATTCTAATGCAAAATTAGCTATCGCTATTACGGCAATAACTGATCCAAAGTTGCTGTCCCTTTGTGGGAGCAAGCATCAGTTAAGTTTTGCTGCTTGCTATCAGAATATAGATGATCCTTCAATACTTGAGCTCAAATCTTATCAAAAAGAATTTGTTTGCAGAGATAGGAATTTTGTGTGTTTGGTCTGTGCTCTTGAAGCCTTCATTTTTATGGAAAAAATATTTGTAGAATTAATTCCTGAAACATTGGAAGATGAGACAGACAAGGATGATGAATTTCAAGATGCAGTTAAAATGC
>CAVJLP010000081.1:0-10565 GCA_963650525.1 Firmicutes bacterium CAG:534 | reverse complement strand
AGGGTTTAAGGAAGGGTTTAAGGAAGGGTTTAAGGAAGGGTTTAAGGAAGGGTTTAAGGAAGGGTTTGCTAAAGTCAAAATCGAAGGCCAAGATATTTTGGCGTTACTGATGGAAAAATTGTTCGACCAGAATCGTGTTGAAGATGCAAAGCGAGCTTCTAAAAACAAGGAGTATCGCACTCAGCTCATGAAAGAATTCGGCATCAATTAAGCCTAGGAATTCAATCAATATGTGTGAAGTACTTGATAAAGTAAAAATCGTGGCATTGTATTAGACAAAAAGGAAGATTGAAATACTTTGCTTTACTGATAAAGAACTAAGTTATGTTAGTATTTAAGAAAACGATCTTGGTTACGGCACTGATAGATTTTGTCATTTCTTTGTAATTTCTGTCCATTATGGCAAATTGTCAATCTGATAATTACCATATGAAACAATAAGTCTACTTATCGTGGCGAGAACGCTTGGCAGTTTGCGTTCTTATACGTGGCTTTAAAAGCTTAGAATTCTATCTATTCCCTATCTAGCATTTTAATTCCTAAATTTTTTAAAGGATCTGATAATAGGACCCCGTGCCTTTAGTTTTTGTTCACAAATGCGAATAAATCAATCTTGTATGTGAAAAATGTGCATTTTGCGTGTCAAATGCACAGTGATAAAAAACTTTAATAACATTTTGATATTAAAACAAAAAAATAGAAATGTTAGATAAAAATCGCAAGTTGTATCATTAATTACAGGATTTAGTTCGTTTCTAGACTAATGTGATCGGAACTACAAAATACATTGCACTTAAAGGATAAAAATGACAATAAAAGTATAGAAATGACAAACGGCAATGGCACTTAAACCTATACTAAAAATGCAAACAGAAAATGAGACTTAATTATTTAAGGCTCAAAAAAAACAAACAAAACAGGAGATATCCATGAAACTTTCTAAGTTATTTGCATCCGTAGCGATGGTTATGGCCGCAGGTTCCTTTGTAGCAGCAGCCAATGCAGCTGACGCTCCCAAGCGTTTATCCGGTGGTGGTTCCAATATCATGTACATCATCACCCCTTCTCACTCCAATCCCTTCTTCAAAACTGAAGCTGAGGTTGCAGCAGCAACTGCCAAAGAATTAGGCTATGAAGTCAAGATGGTATCTCACGATGATTCTCCTGTTAAGCAGTCAGAGCTTTTTGAGACCGCTATTTCTGATAAGGCTGCTGCCATCATCTGTGATAATGCTGGTGCTGACGCCACTGTTGCTGCAGTTAAGCGTGCCTACGATAACAACATTCCTTCTTTCTTAATTGACCGTGAAATCAATGAGCAGGGAATCGCCATTTCTCAGATCGTGGCAAATAACTATCAGGGCGCCAAGGGTGCTGCTGAAGTCTTCGTTGAGGAAATGGAGGAAGAGGGTGAATATGCAGAGTTATTCGGTATTGACTCTGATACCAATGCCAAGACCCGTTCTACTGCATTCCACGAGGTTATTGACCAGTATCCTGATATGAAGATGGTTGCAGTACAGACAGCAAATTGGGATCAGAATCTTGCCTATCAGAAGATGGAAACCATTCTTCAGTCCTATCCTAATCTTAAGGGTGTGATTTCCGGTAACGACAACATGGCCGTTGGTGCAGCTGCTGCTATTAAGGCTGCAGGCAAGACATTGAAGATCATCGGTGTTGACGGCTCTAATGATGCCCGTGATGAGATCCTTGCCGGTAATATGACCTCAACTGCCATGCAGCCTGCTGCTTTAATTGCAGAAACTGCTGTACGTCAGGCAGATAAGTATCTTAAGACTGGTGCCACAGGTGCCCCTGAAAAGCAGCTCATCGACTGTGTCATTATCACCAAGGATAATGCCAAGAAGTTAAATAACTTCTCTTACGCCAAGTAAAAAGACCGTGCGCCGCATTCTCCTCGGCGGCGCACCTTTCCTTAAGTAACCATTTTAATAGGGTGCTTTAAGCATCACGAGGGATTTTTTGCCCTCAATTTGTGGAGTACAACATGAAAAAAGGAAGCATCATAGGCGCAGCAATCGCGGCAGTAGTGCTTGTTTATGCTGGTGTCACCGCAACCGTCGTACCTGAAGGTCAAGAAGCAACATTAACAGGTGAGGTTGAGTTTGATCCATCAACCGTTGCCAAGAATTTCTGGGATCAGAGCTCTGAGAAGTATTTCTCTGAAAACGCAGTTGATTTAAATACCTTAATTTCTGAGGGCAACGGTGATTTTACAACTGTAGCATCAAAGTACGGCCATTATTCCATGGGAGATAGTGGAGAATTATCTTTTATAGTTAAAGGCTCAGGTAAAGCTACTACCGTTAAAAACAAGCTCCGCTCAGGCTATGTAGCCTTTGATCTGGACGGAAACTCATCAGATATTAAGACCCGTCTGCAGATAGGCCCTGTGTTTAAGGGATCAGCTGTTCGTGATTCAATTTCCTTAATTTCCTATAAGGATTACAAAAATCAAATCGAGTGGGCAGGAGTTTCTGTCTCTTTACATGATCTTATCTTAAAGGAAGTCTTATCCAAGGTTGATATGGATACCCTTGAGGGCAAGCAATTTGATTTTATTGGTTGCTTTACCGTGTCAAAGCCTGATCTTGTGAACATTACCCCCGTGAAACTTACCTTGAAGTAATAAGGAGAGTCTCATGTCCAACGAAAATGAAGAGATTTACTTACACTGCGAGAAGATAGACAAGATCTATCCTGGCACCAAGGCCCTAGATCAGGTCTCCTTTGATATCAAGCGCGGTAAGGTCAATGTTTTGATCGGTGAAAACGGCGCCGGCAAATCAACATTGATGCGTATTGTCGCAGGTATTGAAAAGCAGTCTGCCGGCAAGATGTATCTGCAAGGCCGTGAGGTTGAGTTTAATTCTACTGTGGATGCACGCAAGGAAGGTATTGCTATCATCCATCAGGAATTATGCTTATTCCCCAATATGACAGTGTTCCAAAACCTGTTCATGGCCTCAGAGCGCACCAAACATGGAGTGCTTGATGATGCCGAGCACCGCAAGCTTGCAAAGCAGGTGTTAGCCCGTCTTAAGTACCCAATCGATCCTGACACTATGGTAGGTGATCTGCGCGTAGGTCAGCAGCAGATGATTGAAATTGCCCGTAATCTGCTTATTCCTAATCTTAAGATCCTGATCATGGATGAGCCTACCTCCTCCTTATCAGAGCAGGAGGTTGAGGTTCTTTTCAATATTACCCGTGAGCTTTGCTCTGCCGGGATCTCCGTGGTGTTCATTTCCCATCGCCTAGAGGAGCTTATGCGCATCGGCGATTATGTGACCATCTTCCGTGATGGCAGGCTAGTTGCCGAGGCTGCGGTAAAGGATGTGGATGTCCCCTGGATCGTAAAGCAGATGGTAGGTGAGGGTAAATCTTATCCTAAGCGTGATGTTCCCGTTGAATGGGACAAGCAGCCAAATGTGCTCGAGGTTAAGGATCTGTGCCTGCCAAAGAGTGGTGGCGGCTATCTTTTAAATAAAGTCTCCTTTGAGCTTAAGAAGGGTGAAATCCTTGGTATCTACGGTCTTTTGGGTGCCGGGCGCTCCGAGGTCTTTGAATGCATTATGGGTATGCGTCCTAATCATACAGGCGACATCATCCTAAATGGTCAGAAGATTGAGGTTGGCTCGGTATCAGATCAGATTAATAAGGGCCTAGCCTGGCTTCCAGAGGATAGACAGCGTGACGGTCTCGTGCAGACCATGTCCATTGCCAAGAATATCTGTCTTTCAAATATCGGCAAATACACCAACTCCTTAGGTCTAATTGATTCTAAGAAGGAAGATGAAGCCGAGATGGAAATGATTAAGGATGTTCACATCAAGGTTGCCAACAAGGATCTTCCAATCCTCTCACTTTCTGGTGGTAATCAGCAAAAGGTGGTGTTTGCCAAGGGTGTTTTAACCGATCCGCAGATTATGCTCCTAGATGAGCCTTCCCGCGGTATCGATATTGGTGCTAAGACCGAAATCTTCAATCTTATTTATCAGTATGCCAAGCGCGGCTTGTCGCTTTTGGTCATTTCCTCAGAGCTTGAGGAGATCATAGCAATTGCCGATCGCATCATGGTGCTCTCAAACGGTGTTAAGACTGCTGAATTCACCGGTGCGGATATTACTCAGGATAACCTCGTCAAGGCCTCCTACATGGGCCATAAGCAAAACTAAGGTTTGCGGAGATTTTAATTATGAATAAAAATGATCTGATAATGACAATTCTCAAAGGTCGTACCCTGATTGTGCTGACCTTGTTAGTCATCTTCTTCTCAATTGCAAGTGAATCCTTCTTCACCTCACAGTCATTGTTACTTGTTGCAAAGCACGTAGCGTTGTACGGTATTTTGGGTATCGGTATGACCTATGTGTTGGTGACCGGCGGTATTGATCTGTCAGTAGGCTCGGTAGTAGGTCTTGCAGGTATGATCTCAGGACTTCTTATCAATCACGGTCTGACCATCTTTGGTTATACCATCTATTTCTCAGTTCCCGTGATCGTGATCATCGCCATCTGCATAGGTGTGATCGTGGGTGCTCTAAACGGCATTATCATTACCAAATTTGCCGTAGCCCCCTTCATTGCAACCTTGGGCATGATGTATATCGCCCGTGGTGCTGCCAACCTGACCTCAGCAGGTGCCACCTTCCCAAATCTCGTGGGTAAAGAAGCTCTTGGTAATACTGGCTTTGAAATCTTCGGTCGTGATATTGCAGGCTTCCCTGTTGCTGTAATGATCCTTATTGTTATTGCAATTATCGCTTCCATCATTTTGCGTAAGACCCCATTTGGTTGGCACATCCTTGCAATCGGTGGTAATGAGCGCGCCTCCAAACTTTCAGGTGTTCATGTAGAGTCTGACAAGATCCTAGTCTATATGTTCTCAGGTGCTTGCGCTGCTATCGTCGGTATTATCGCCACCTCACAGCTGGTTGCCTCTCATCCTATGACCGGTAACACCTGGGAAATGAACGCCATTGCTGCTGCAGTTTTAGGTGGTACCTCACTTATGGGTGGTGTCGGCACCATTATCGGTACCGTCATCGGTGCCTTCATTATCGGTGTTATCTCTGACGGTATGGTTATGTGTGGCGTCTCCGAGTTCTGGCAGATGATCATCAAGGGCCTCGTCATTGTGCTTGCTGTCATCATCGATCAGTATCAGCGCTCTCTGCAGGCCCGTATGGCTTTGCAGGCCCGTAATGAGTCTAAATAACTAGGAGGGGATGAGGATGTTCTCTAAAGAAAAAGGCGAGGTCATCCTCGCCCCGTTAACCGGCAAGGTCATTGAGATTTCAGAGGTTAAAAGCCCGATTTTTGCGGGCAAGGTAGTAGGGGATGGCATTGCAATTGTTCCTAAATCAGATGATGGAATTGCCAGATCTCCAATCTCAGGGGTGGTGTCCTTTATAGGTGAGCAAAAGCACTCTTACGGTATCACAGGCTATGACGGAATAGAGATCCTAATTCATATCGGCATAGGCACTGTAGCCTTAGACGGCGAGGGCTTTGAGCCACTGGTGAGCAAGGGACAGCAATTAAAGGCCGGGGATGCCCTATGCAGAATTAACTGGGAGTTAATTTCACAAAAAGGCTTTGATTTAACGACTCCGGTGATTATCACCTCTAATTCAATGTCAAACGTAAAACGTCTGACGCTTAAAGAGGCATGGGTACAGTCTGGACTGTCTCCTTGCATGGAATACATAAACAAATAACACGTTGCAAAAAAAAAGGAAAATATCATGACTGCTCATATTAAGCTAGGCTTCGTTCCTACACGCCGCAGTGTTTTCAGTGCTCCTGATGCCATAAAGTATCGCGATCTCACCGCTAAGAGATTGACAGAGCTTGGCGTTGATTTCGTTGATATCACCGATATCAATTCAGAAGGTCTGTTGTTTGCTGATGAGGATGTCAAGAAAATAGCAGACAAATTCCGCAAGGAAAAGGTCGATGGTATTATTCTGGCCCACTGCAATTTTGGTACTGAGTATGTATGTGCTCGTCTTGCCAAGGAGCTTAATCTGCCAGTGCTACTCTGGGGACCTTTGGATGAGGCTCCCTTACCTGACGGTACCCGTCTGCGTGATACCCAGTGCGGTCTGTTTGCAACTGGCAAGGTATTGCGCCGTTTCAATGTCAAATTTACCTATTTAACCAACTGCCGTCTATCAGATCCAGTATTTGAGCGTGGTATTCACGACTTCGAGGCTGTGTGTAATGTAGTCAGAACCTTCAAGAAGATCCGTATTTTGCAGATGGGTCCACGTCCCTTTGATTTTTGGACCACCATGTGCAACGAAGGTGAGCTGTTGGAGAAATTCAATATCCAACTCTCTCCTATACCACTTTCAGAGCTAGTAGCTGAGGTCCGTCGTATTGAAAAGGCCAATGAGGCTGAGCATGAGCTACGCTTCCTAAAAGACAATACCATTGTCAAGATCTCTGATAACAAGGTCTCAACTGTTGCAGCCTTGGCTCACGCCATGAAGAATCTTATCGATAAATACGGGTGCAACGCTGGTGCTATTCAGTGCTGGACAGCTCTGCAGGGTGAGCTTGGCATCATGCCCTGTGCTGCAAATGCCATTTTAAATGATATGGGAATTCCGGTTGTCTGTGAGACTGATATTCACGGCGCCATCACCGCCTTGCTTGCCGAGGCTGCTGTTATGAACAGATCTCGTGGCTTTTTTGCTGACTGGACGGTACGTCACCCAGATAATCCAAACGGTGAGCTATTGCAGCACTGCGGTCCTTGGCCTTTCTCTGTTTGCAAGACCAAGCCTGAGCTTACTACTCCTATTGCTTTCCCTGATCAGGGATCACTTTCTGCTGAGGCTAAGAGTAGCGATAAGCTCACTTTATTACGCTTTGATGGTGACAACGGTGAATACTCCATGCTTTTGGGCAATGCCAGAAGCTGTGATGGTCCGCATATCCTCGGCACTTATATGTGGGTTGAGGTAAAAAACATCAAACGCCTTGAGGAGAAGATTGTAACAGGTCCTTACATCCACCACTGCGTAGGCGTGTATGAGGATGTGGTTCCGGTGCTCTATGAGGCTTGCAAGTACATCGGCATCAAGGCTGATTTGTACGATCCAATTGAAGAGCAGGTTAAAGCTTATTTACGCGGAGAATAGTAGATATGAAAGAGCTTAAGAAATTAGCCTACAAGCTACGCCAAGATGTTGTTGACATGATCGTCAACGGCAAGGGTGGCCACATCGGCGGTGATATGTCTTGCATGGATACCTTGGTCACTCTCTACTTTAAGGAGATGAATATCTCTGTTGAGAACTTTAACACCAAAGATCATGATCATTTCATCATGTCCAAGGGCCACAGCGTCGAATCTTTGTATGCAGTACTTGCTGAAAAGGGCTTCTTCCCCATTGCCACGGTGCTAAAGGAATTTTCTCAATTTGGCTCAAAGTTCATCGGCCATCCTAACAATAAGCTCCCTGGTATTGAGATGAACTCAGGTGCCTTGGGGCACGGACTTCCGGTTGCAGTCGGTATGGCCATTGCCGAGCGTATGAATAAGAGCAATAACCGCACCTATGTCATCATGGGAGATGGAGAGCTTGCAGAAGGCTCTGTATGGGAAGGTGCAATGTCAGCTGCCAACTACCGTCTTGATAACCTCTGCGCCATTTTGGACAGAAACCGTCTACAGATCTCAGGTTGTACTGAGGATGTAATGGCACTAGATGATCTTCACCGTAAGTGGAGTGCATTTGGTTGGCATGTCATCGATGTCAAGGATGGCAATGATATCGATGAGCTTATAGCTGCCTTTGAAGAGGCCCGTACCGTTAAGGGTAAGCCTTCAGTGCTGATTGCAAACACGGTAAAGGGCAAGGGATCTGCTGTGATGGAGAATAAGGCATCATGGCATCACCATGTACCTTCTGAAGAAGAATACGCACAGATTAAGAAAGACTTGTCAGCACACGCACTGGAGGACTAATCATGGCCAATATTGCTAACAAACAAATGATCTGCAACGTGCTCATGGACGCTGCCAAGACTGACAAGGATATCGTGGTCTTATGCTCAGATTCACGTGGCTCTGCATCAGCAACTCCATTTGCTAATGCCTATCCTGAGCAGTTTGTTGAGGTAGGTATTGCAGAGCAGGATCTAGTAGGTATCGCAGCCGGTATGGCTCGTGTAGGTAAGAGAACCTTCCCTATGTCACCTGCCTGTTTTATTGCAGCCCGCTCTTATGAGCAGTGCAAGGTGGATGTCGCTTACTCTCACACCAATGTAAAGCTCATCGGTATCTCAGGTGGCGTATCCTACGGTGCGTTGGGTATGTCCCATCACAGTGCTCAGGATATTGCTTGTCTGTCATCAATCCCAGGCATGCGCGTCTATCTGCCCTCTGATTGCTATCAGACTAAGAAACTGATGGAGGTTTTGGTAAAGGACAATGAACCTGCCTACATCCGTGTAGGCCGTAACGCCGTCGAGCCTGTATATTCAGAGGATGACACTCCCTTTGAAATGGATAAGGCTACTTGGGTGTGCAAGGGTACTGATGTTGCCATTATTGCCTGCGGTGAGATGGTACTCTATGCAAAGAAGGCTGCCGACATTCTAAAGACTAAGGGCATTAGTGCCACTGTTTTGGATATGTACTGTGTCAAGCCTCTTGATAAAGATGCCGTAATCGAGGCTGCCAAAAATGCCAAAGCTGTGGTTACGGTTGAGGAGCATTCACCTATCGGTGGCTTAGGTTCAATGGTGGCCCAGGTGGTATCTGCCAACTGCCCTAAAAAGTGCATCACCATGGCTCTGCCTGATGCACCGGTGGTTACCGGTACTTCTAAGGAAGTTTTTGAATACTATCACCTAACAGGTGATGGCATTGCCAAGACCTGTGAGGATGCATTAAATGGCTAAGGATGATTTAGTCCTTGGTATCGATCAAAGCACGCAGGGTACCAAAGCCCTGCTGTTTGACGGTGAGGGAAAGTTGATATCGCTAAAGACTCTACCTCATCGTCAGATCATCAACGATCTAGGCTATGTCGAGCATGATCTTAACGAAATTGCAAAGAATGTGATCGATGTGGTCAGGGCCTTAGTTGATGAGGATCCATCCCGTAAGGACAAAATTAAGACCGTAGGTTTAAGTGTACAGCGTGAGACTGTAGGTGCCTGGCGCAGGTCAAGCCTAAAGCCTTTGTACAATGCTATAGTCTGGCAATGTGCCCGCGGAGCGGCTTTTGTTCAGACTGATGCTGTTAAATCAAAGGCACAGACGGTACGCGAAATAACCGGGCTTGAGCTCTCTGAATACTTCTCGGCAGCTAAGATCACTTGGCTAATAGATAATGTACCGGAGGTAAGGCAGGCTGCAGATGAGCATGATCTGTGCATTGGCAACATGGACTCTTTCCTAATTTCATATCTGACAGCAGGGAAGAATTTTGCAACTGAGCCATCTAATGCCTCTCGCACACAGCTTATGGATCTTAAGAGACAGCAGTGGTCAGAGGAACTTTGTGCTCTCTTCAAGGTTCCTATGGATGCGCTGCCTCCTATTTTGGATTCAGACAGTGCCTTTGGTGAGACTGACTTTGATGGAGTGCTGTCTCATAAGATAACCATCCATGCGGCAATTGGGGATTCGCAGGGGGCGTTGTTTGGACATGGCTGTCTTGCAAGTGGCCAGACTAAGACCACCTATGGTACCGGCTCATCAATTATGATGAATTCTGGCACTGAGGTTTCAAGCTGTATGCATGGAGTGGTGAACTCTGCAGCATGGCGCCGTGGCGGTAGGACCACCTATGTGCTTGAGGGAAACATCAATTACTCAGCAGGTATCATCTCTTATCTTAAGGATGATATGAAGCTGATTGCATCTCCTGCAGAAACTGAGGTTCTGGCAAAGAGTGCCAATCCTCATGACAGATGCTATTTCGTACCGGCTTTGTCAGGCTTGGGGGCTCCTTATTTTAACGGTAATGTTAGAGGCTCTATTTTAGGAATGAGCCGCGTTACCGGTAAAAACGAGATTGTAAGAGCCGCACTTGATTCAATTGCCCTGCAGGTAACTGACATATTGGATCTTATCCGTAAGTCCTCCAAAGTTCCTCTGACAGAGTTGAATGTAGACGGTGGTGCCACTAAAAATGGCTATCTTATGCAGATTCAGGCAGATTTGTGCAGATTGCCCATTAAGGTTCCCAAGGAGACTGAACTCTCCGGCATGGGAGCTGCTTTCATGGCTGCAATTGCGCAGGGAATTTACTCTGAGGATATTTTGCAAAATGAGGATGTTGCCAAGACCTTCTCTCCTTTGATGGATGAGGATACGTGCAAAGAAAAGTTAAATGGCTGGCACAGGGCAGTTAACGCGGCTCTGGCCTATGGAGTTTAAACGTAAGTTTCTTAAAATTGGTGCTTCGTAATGAAGTTCGGCGCAGAATGCAATATGTCTGCGCCGCTTTTTGTTTTTAGGAACCGTCCGTAATTAACTTGAATAATTTAAGGCCTGTTTAGGTGCTATGGAG
>CAVJLP010000080.1:6862-10743 GCA_963650525.1 Firmicutes bacterium CAG:534 | reverse complement strand
GCTATTAGAACTTGCAAAAGAGAACAACATTACTATCAAGGAATGATTTTCTTTAGTCAGGCTAAATAAAGTTTTGATGATAAGAAAATGTCACAGCCTTGCTTACTGCACTGGTTCTAAATTAAATATCGATAATCTTACGGATACAAAATAAGGCTGGTTTCCCAGCCTTAGATCTTAAATGTTGAAAAAATATTTCTTTTGCCTTAAGAATTACTGATTCTTAACGTTCTTTAACCCTAAGAAAGGAGCTTTGCTACCAAGCTCTTCTTCAATACGGATAAGCTCATTATATTTTGCAACACGATCAGAGCGGCTCATTGAACCGGTCTTGATCTGACCGCAGGCAGTACCAACTGCAAGATGAGCAATGGTAGTGTCCTCTGTCTCGCCTGAGCGGTGAGATACGATAGCGGTGAAGCCTGCATCCTTGGCCATGCGAATGGCATCTAGGGTCTCAGTTAAGGTACCGATCTGATTGAACTTAATGAGAATTGAGTTACCAACTCCCTTTTCAATGCCTTCCTTTAGGATCTTAGTATTGGTTACGAAGAGATCGTCACCTACAAGCTGAACCTTAGATCCTAAAACATCAGTTAAGTGCTTAAATCCTGCCCAGTCATTTTCAGCCTGACCATCTTCGATGGAGACAATAGGATATTTGTTGCAGAGCTCTTCAAGGTAAGCGGTAAAGCCTTCTGAAGTGTAGGTCTTGCCTTCGCCCTTTAATTCATACTTGCCAGTCTCATCGTTATAGAACTCAGAGGAGGCGCAGTCCATAGCGAGGGTTATGTCCTTGCCAAACTTATAGCCGGCAGCTTCAACTGCTTCCTGAATGCATGCAAATGCTTCAGCGTTGGACTTAAGATCAGGGGCAAAACCACCTTCATCACCAACACCTGAGGCATGGCCCTTGCTCTTTAAAACCTTCTGCAAACTGTGGAAGACTTCAGCACCAATGCGGATGGCATCACGAAGAGTAGATGCTCCTACTGGCTGGATCATGAATTCCTGAATATCAACATTATTCTGAGCATGAGCACCACCGTTTAGGATGTTCATCATAGGAAGAGGCATGGAGTAAACACCAGGAGTTCCATTAAGCTCAGCAATCCAGGCATATAGAGGGAGCTTACGGGAAGCTGCTTCTGCCTTTGCTGCAGCCAAGGATACAGCGAGGATAGCATTGGCACCAAGATTGGATTTATTTTCAGTACCATCTAAGGCGATCATCTTCTCATCGAGGTTACGCTGATCAGCTGCATCTAGACCAACTACAGCAGGAGCAATCTTGGTGTTAAGGTTCTCAACAGCCTTTAATACACCCTTGCCACCAAAACGCTTGGGATCGCCGTCACGAAGCTCTAGAGCCTCACGGATGCCGGTTGAAGCACCAGAGGGAGCTGCTGCACGACCAAATGAGCCATCATCAAGCCATACATCGGCCTCAACAGTAGGATTTCCGCGTGAATCAATGATCTCACGGCCCAGGACTTTAGCGATCTTTGCCATTTTTTTTCTCCTAAAAAAAAGCGGCGACTGTTGCCGCCGCGAAATTGAGATTTCTCTTGGCCATGAATAATAAAGGATTAGTTAGCATAAGGCAACTATTTTATTAGCATATGCTAACTATTTTTATTAATTCTTTGTTTTATAAAGAAATAAAAAGTTTAATTTTGGAGCAAATAAGCTTTTTTGCTAATTTTTTTGATGGCTTAAAAAATTTTGTCTGATGCCTTGAAAAGTATTTTGTTAGCCACCATGTTGTTTACAGCTTGTAAGTCCTAGGACTTAAAAAAAGAAAAATGGAGTTTTGCAAAAATGGCAGCAACTAAGCATAGTTTTCAAACACAGGTCGCCAAATTACTCGATCTGCTGGCCAATTCATTGTATTCAAATCGTGAAGTATTCCTACGTGAAATTATTTCTAATGCCTCTGATGCAATAGATAAATTACATTTCATGTCTTTGACCAATCAGGATTTAATCAAGGATGATCCTGAGTTTAAGATCACTGTTAAGGCTGACAAGGATGCTAAGACTCTAACTATCACCGACAACGGTATCGGTATGACCTTAGAGGAAGCCAACAGCCACTTAGGTACCATCGCAGAATCTGGTACTGAGGCCTTCATGAAGAGCCTTACTGGGGATGCTGCTAAGGATTCACAGCTTATTGGACAGTTTGGTGTAGGTTTCTATTCAGCCTTTATCGTTGCCGATCGTGTAACTGTCTTATCCCGCTCAGTTAATGCCAAGGAAAATGAAGGCGTGCGCTGGGAGTCTGATGGTTCAGGTGAGTTTGAATCTGAAAACATCGAGCGTAAGGCCCGCGGTACTGAGGTGATCCTTCATCTAAAGGACAATGCCTCTGAATTTTTGGAAGAGTGGACCTTACGTGAGGCTATTACCAAGTACTCAGATCATATCAGCGTGCCAGTAAATCTTTGGGTACAGAAGTTTGATACTCCTGCAGAGGATGCCTCTGAGGAGGAGAAAAAGAACCCTAAATCTCACTATGAGTGGGAGCAGGTAAATGATGCCAAAGCTCTGTGGACCCGTAATCCTAAGGAAATCAAGGATGAGGAGTACAAGGAGTTTTATAAGCATATCTCCCATGACTATCAAGATCCTCTTACCTGGGCTCATAACAAGGTTGAAGGCTCCATGGAATATACCTCCTTGCTGTATGTTCCAAAAAATGCCCCATGGGATCTGTTTACCCGTGAGCATCAGCATGGCCTAAAGCTTTTTGTACAGCGTGTCTTCATTATGGACAAGGCTGAGGCCTTCCTGCCTAACTATTTACGCTTTGTTTCAGGCCTTGTCGATACCAATGCCTTACCTTTGAATGTCTCCCGTGAGCTGTTGCAGGATTCTCAGGTAACACGTAAGCTTAAGAAGGCTCTGACTAAGCGTTCCTTGCAGATGCTAGAAAAGCTTGCTAAGGATAATAAGGATGATTATCAGTCCTTCTGGGGACAGTTTGGTAACTGCTTAAAGGAAGGTCCTGCTGAGGATTATGATAATCGTGAGCAGGTGATGAAGCTGTTGCGCTTTGCCTCAACTAAGGATGGTAGCTCAGTAGAGAATGTCTCCTTGGATGACTACATTGCGCGCATGGTTAAGGGTCAGGATAAGATTTACTATCTGACCGCTGATTCCTATGAGGCTGCTGCAAATTCTCCTTATCTTGAAAATCTTAAGAAGAAGGGAATTGAAGTATTGCTCATGTGGCAGCGCATTGACGAGTGGCTCATGGGTAACGTCAATGAGTATGCCGGCAAAGAATTCGTATCTGCTGCAGCCTCTGATCTTAAGCTTTCAGATGAGTTAGGCGGCAAGGAAGAGAAGGAAAAGAAAGAGACTGCTCAAAAGGAGAACAAGGATCTTATCGAGCGCTTCAAGTCTGCACTTGGTGATAAGGTTAAGGATGTGGAGATCTCCTCTCGTCTTACCGATTCACCTTCATGCGTGATCTCTGATGCCAATCGTATGATGACCTCTCAGATGAAGCGTCTTTTGGAGGCCTCAGGTCAGAAGCTTCCTGATGAGAAATATACTCTTGAGATCAATCCTGAGCATGCCCTAGTTAAGAAGGCCTATGCCGAGATTGATGAAACTCGCTTTAAGCAGTGGGCTGAGATCATCTATGAGCAGGCATTGCTTGCCGATCAGGGTGGCCTAAAGGATCCTGCATCCTTTGTTAAGAATCTAAATTCTCTGCTCTTAGGCTAAGCCTCTAGAATTTAAAGATAAAGCCGGATCTTAGGATCCGGTTTTTTTATTCCCCAAAATATTTCTGCATGGCTCTGTTACCATAGCAGTTACAATTCTTTAAAATCAGAATTTCCTTACAGCTGAATTTCGCTTTTTTTTTT
>CAVJLP010000080.1:0-6833 GCA_963650525.1 Firmicutes bacterium CAG:534 | reverse complement strand
TCCATAGAAAGTTATCAGCTCATCTTGCAAATAAAATAATAAAAAAGGGCAATGATGGCGTTTTACTTTTGTGAATTATGTGAACGTGTTGCATTTTTTTGATCACAAGCCTTAAGTAAGTAGCTCTGTCTTTTCATTGCCAAGTAATTATTGATACAGAATAATTATTATATGGACAACTTAAATACACAAAATTCATCTGCAAAACAAAATGTTAACAGGGATCCGTTTTCTCTTGTAAAGCACCTTGATGCCATTATCCTTTTAATATTTCTAACAGTACTGTTGGTTGCCACTTATACTTTCGTTTTGCAGAAATCCTACACCGAAAATGCTATTAACTCAGAAATGGAGCGCGATGTGTCCATATCTGATGCTGTACATGCTCTTGTAAACAATATGCTAGATAGAGATGATTTTTCCAAGCTTAAGAGCAAGGATGACATGAGCAGTGAGCGTTATCAGGAGATCCAGCAAAGTCTTAATTCGATCCGTCATTTAAATTCAATTCGCTATCTGTATACGGCCACGAAAAATAAGGAAGGTAAGCTTGTCTACACCGTTGATGGTCTTGATTTAGGATCGGAGGATTTCAGGCATCCTGGGGATTATATCGAGCAGGAAATGATCCCCTTTATTGATAAGGCCATGGAAAGTCAAAAGGTTTACTCAAAAAGTATCGTTGATACCACTTGGGGCCATATTTTTACCGCCTGCTACCCAGTCTGGGCTGAGGATGATCCTAACGAGGTAATAGGTGCTCTGTGTATTGAGATGGATATGGAGGCAGCCTATAAGCTGGTAGAGAAGAGCAATCAGACCTCTTTTATGATAGGTACGCTATCGGTCATCTTGATAATTTTGTTAAGTGGCAGTCTTTATTTTTCATTTCGCAAGCAACAGCTAAAGGAGCAGACTCAGAAAAAGCTTCTAGCAGAGGCTGCCAGTGCTGCAGAGTCTGCAAACAGGGCCAAATCAACCTTTCTTTTTAATATGTCCCATGATATCCGTACGCCCATGAATGCCATTATTGGATATGCTGAGCTTGCAGATAGGCGTATTAATGAGCCAGAGGTTTTGCAGGATTACCTTGCAAAGATCAAGATCTGTGGTGAGCGAATGCTGTCAATTCTCGATAACATTTTAGAGCTTGCCCGAATTGAAAATAATAAGACGGTACTTGAGGAATCTGCATGCCAGACGGGTAGGGTGCTGGATTTTTGTACAGATATGTTCAAGATGACGGTCAAACAGAAGGAGCAGACTCTTAGTGTAACTAAGAATATTCGTTACCCATATATCTATCTTGATGCCTCACGCACCTCCGAGATCGTTTTAAATCTTATCAGCAATGCCGTGAAATATACCGGCGATCATGGTCATATCTCTTGTACCATCAATCAGTATCCTCATGAAAAAGAAGGCATGTGTTATACCGAGTTTATCGTGCAGGATGACGGGATCGGTATGTCCGAGGAGTTTATAAAACACATTTTTGAATATTTCTCAAGAGAGCGTACCTCAACCGTAAGCGGCATTGAAGGTAGTGGACTGGGCATGGGCATTGTCAAGAAACTGATCGATCTTATGGGTGGAAGTATTGATATTGTAAGTAAGATTGGAAAGGGCTCTACCTTTACCATTAAGCTCCCCTGCCATATAGCAAGCAAAGATGATTTATTACCAAAGCGTGCAAATATGCATGAAAGCGTAGCCTCGCTTGCGGGTAAAAGAATTCTGCTTGCTGAGGATAATGACTTAAACGCTGAAATTGCTATCGAGCTTTTAGGTGAAGAGGGGCTTATTGTTGACCGTGCGGAAAATGGCGTAGAGTGTCTTGAAATGATCGAAAAAGCCAAGAGCGGATATTACAAGCTCGTGCTCATGGACATCCAGATGCCTATTTTAAACGGTTATGATGCAACCTCAAAAATAAGAAAGCTTGAGAATAAGGAGAAGGCTAATATTCCGATCATCGCCATGACGGCTAATGCCTTTGCCGAGGATAGGCAGAAGACCTTAAGCGTGGGGATGAATGAGCATGTAGCAAAGCCTATTGATATGAATATCCTGATCCCGATCCTAAAGCGCTACATTCGTTGATAAATGGTGAGATTAATGATAAAGCTTTGATCACTTTAGCTTATGCATGACGCTTTTATAATCTCTTGCAGACATTTCAAGTTCACTCATCATATTGGAGAATTCCTCCATGGCCTGCTGAGTTAAAACCATATTTGAGATCTGCTCATGAAGCTTATTTACTAGTGCATAGTTCTTCTCAAGCTGCAGTTGCTGTCGTTTGACTTCATCTTTAAAGGCCGGATCGCCTAGAGTACGGTTAGCTAAGGCCTGCTTGGCATCATCAAGATCCTCGCGAATAGATTCGATCCTTTTTTTAAGATCGTCATATCCAAGATCTGAACTCTCATCTTGTGCCAGATATTCAGGTCTGTCCTTTTTAGAATTCTGGGTGCTTTTGTTAAAGCTTGTATTCTTTGCCTGACTGCCTTTTCCACCAAAAAGTTCCTGCCTTGCCTGTGCCAGTGCCTGCTTTATTTTTTCGTTTTCCTCTTTATTGCTATCTAGGAGATATTTGATGGATTGGCTGCGCCTTGATATCGAATCGAGCTCCTCTGACAGCTGTTGCAGATAGTTCTGTTTTTTTAAGCTGGCATCTAGCATGTACTTTATTTCATCCTTTAGAACCTGACTTTGAACGGTTAGATCATGCTGTTCCTTTTTCTGATGCAACTGGGTTGACATGATATTAAACAGACCAAAAATGATAAGGCCCAAACCTGTAATACCGCAGATACCAAGTAGTATCAGCCATGTTTTGGAGATCTTGCTGTTTTTAAATAAAGCCATAGGGATCTTTTCCGTCTAAATTGTCATGAGCACGGTGCCTAGGGTGATGCATAGCATGCCAAGAGCTGTTTTTAAGCTAAAGCTTTCATGAAATATTATGAGCGCTAGGATAATGGTTAAAACGATGCTAAGCTTATCAACGGTCACCACCTTTGAAACCTCGCCTAGCTCTAAGGCCTTAAAATAACAAAGCCATGAGGCGCCTGTTGCCAGAGCAGATAAAATTAGGAAGACATAGCTGCGCGCTGAAATTGAATGCAGATCTCCTCCGTGTCCTGTTGCAAAGACTATGCCCCAAGCCATGAGCAGTATTACAACACATCTGATGGCTGTTGCCAGATTAGAATTTACTCCCTCGATGCCTATCTTTGAGAGAATGGCGGTAAGGGCTGCAAACAGGGCAGAGAGTAATGCAAAAAATAACCACATGCTTTTATCTGTTTTCATAATTGATGATTTTGCAATCAGGATCTTCTTCCATTATTTCAATAACGGTAAAAATTTCAAGTTAATAAGCTTAAAACAGGTTACAGGTCAGCTACTGACTCGATGAGACGATGTTTTTTTAAAGTTAGGCTGTATAATTAGCACTGTTAAAGCAGTTTTACTGTAGAGTTTGCAATATTTTAGGAGCAGCAATGCGTATCATCCTTTTAGGACCCCCAGGCGCCGGTAAGGGCACTCAGGCACAGAACATTACCCGTGAATTTTCCATTCCTCAGATCTCAACTGGTGATATGTTGAGAGCCGCCATCAAGGCTGGTACCGAGTTAGGTCTTAAGGCCAAAGCTGTGATGGACGCAGGTCAGCTCGTATCTGACGATATCATTTTAGGTCTTGTTAAAGAGCGTATTGCCAAAGATGATTGCAAGAACGGCTTCCTCTTTGATGGCTTCCCCCGTACTATTCCTCAGGCTCAGGCTTTGGTGGATGCAGGGATTGGCATTGATGCCGTAGTCGAGCTTCAGGTTCCTGATGAGAAGATCGTAAAGCGCATGTCTGGCCGCAGAGTACACCTAGCTTCAGGTCGTACCTATCACATCGTCTATAATCCTCCTAAGGTTGAGGGCAAGGATGATGTCACCGGTGAGGATCTGGTAACCCGTCCTGATGATCAGGAAGAGACCGTACGTGCTCGTCTGAATGTTTATCATTCACAGACTGAGCCTTTGGTTGATTTCTATAAGGATTTGGCTGCCAAGGGACAGACCAAGTATGTTGCAGTTGATGGCAACCGTGACGTGCAGGTTATCTCTGACGACATTTTCGCTAAAGTGAAATAATTTGTATGATCAGATCCTTAGTTTGTGCAGCCTTAATGGCATCCTGTGCAGTAGTAGTTGCTGATGATACAGTGACTATTACCTCAGATAAGAGTGCAGAGTCATTTTTTATGCAGAAGTCTCTGCCCTGTCCTCATGGCTGGACGGTAGAGCCTAATCCAAGTCAGGATGACTCGCTTGCCTATATGACTGAAGATGGCAAGCTTGCCGTATCGGTAAGCCTTATCAAGCAAAGCGGTGAGGTTCCATTAGACAGTGAATCCTATTCACGCGTAGCTGCAGAGCAGATGCAGTGTTCTATTCCTGTGCGCTCAAATCTCATTGAAAACGCCTGGTCTTTCATGTGTGATGATATGAAGGTTGAGGGGGTGATCTACGGAGGAGATGGCGATCTGGTTCTGCTTGGCATTTCAGGCCGCAATGAGAACACAGAAAAACAGCTCATGGACTTTGTACGCTTCTTGGCATTCCAAGCTGGGAACTGATTTTTTAAACTTATAAAAAAAGCCCCGTTATGGGGCTTTTTTGTAACCTTAAATCATACATTGAGCGTTGAGTGGGCTCTAAGTGCCAAAAGCAGTTGTCTTAAAAGCTTAAGACGGGGTTTGGATTCACTCTCTGGCAGGTTATAGCGCAGTGCATTCTGTCCTGACATTTTGTACTCGTTGTTTCTGCAACTGGTAATGAGCTTGATGATATATTGCGGATCGAGCTTGTGCTTTTCACCAAGCTCAATCAAACCACCATGCTCCGAGCCTACAATTCTTGTGATGCCAAGTGAGGTTGCAATCTGCTTGAGTTCTGAGATCTCAAAAAGATTTTCCGCACTCTTTGGTAAAAAGCCAAAGCGATCGATAAGTTCCACCTTAAAATCCTCAAACTGCTCAGGAGTCTTGCAGCCTGATAGACGCTTGTAGAGGGAGAGACGGGTATTGACATCGGCAACATAATCATCAGGCAACAATGCTGGAATATGCATGTCGATATCACATTCATTTTGCGTAAGATCTGCAAGCGAGGGCTCGCGTCCATCCTGCAGGGCTTTTACCGCCTGCTCAAGCATTTCTGAGTACAGTGCAAAGCCTACTGACTGGATCTGTCCTGACTGCTCCTCACCTAAGAGCTCACCAGCCCCTCTAATTTCCAGATCATGTGTTGCAAGAACAAAGCCTGCACCAAGCTCCTCAAGTGAGGATAGGGCATCAAGTCGCAACTTGGCATCACGGGTCATCAGCTTTTCATTAGGTGTGAATAAATAGGCGTAGGCTTGATGATGGGAGCGTCCCACGCGGCCTCTGATCTGGTGTAGCTGTGCCAGCCCTAAGAGATCTGCTCTGTCGATGATGATGGTGTTGGCTGAGGGAACATCAAGGCCATTTTCAACTATGGTGGTGCACAGCAGGAGATTAAAACGCTGATTGTAGAAATCACGCATGACCTTTTGCAGATCCTTTTCATTCATCTGTCCATGACCTATGCAGATCTGCGCCTCAGGCACGAGCTTTGAGAGTTGTTCCTTGGTCTGCTCGATAGTTGAGATGTCATTGTGCAGATAATAGACCTGACCGCCGCGGCGTAATTCGCGCATGACGGCCTCGCGTACGGTCTGATCACTATGCTCGGCAACAAAGGTCTTTACTGCCAGACGGTGTTCTGGAGCAGTTGCAATAATTGAAAGCTCACGCATGCCCTCCATCGCCATATTCAGGGTACGAGGGATTGGGGTTGCAGTAAGGGTTAGTAGATCAACCTGAGCGCGCAATTCCTTGAGCTTTTCTTTCTGCTTTACACCAAAGCGATGTTCCTCATCGATGATGATGAGTCCTAAATCCTTGAATTTAATTGATTTTGATAAAAGCTTATGGGTACCGATGATGATATCAATCTGCCCCTTCTCAAGCCTTTGAATGCTGTCCTTCTGCTCAGCTGCGGTTTTAAAGCGTGAAAGCTCCTCAACAATGATGGGAGTACCTGCAAAACGATCTTTGAAATTCTGATAATGCTGCTCTGCTAAAATGGTGGTAGGTACTAATACTGCAACCTGAGCACCTGCTGATGCTACTTGGAAAGCAGCTCTTAAAGCTACCTCGGTTTTACCAAAGCCTACGTCACCGCAGACTAAGCGATCCATTGGCTTTTGCTGTGCTAGATCGTTGATGGTTGCTGCAATTGCTTGAGCCTGATCAGGGGTTTCCTCATAGCCAAAGCCTGAGGCAAACTCCTCCATGGCATGCTCATCAAGTGGGAAGGCGCGTCCTTTGGCAGAGGCGCGTCTTGCATAAAGATCAAGCAGATTTGCCGCAACATCACGTACCTTTTCTGCAGCCTTGCGCTTTCTCTTATCCCAAGTGTCATTGCCAAGTTTTGAGAGCTGAGGATTATCAGAGCCACTGTAGCGGGCAATACGTGATAAAGCCGTAACCGGGATATTGAGCATGTCGCCGTTTTGATACTCAATTGCTAGGTATTCGCCCTTAACCCCTCCCATCTGTAGCGTACGCAAGCCTCGGTAAAGACCAATACCGTGGTCAATATGCACCACCGGCTGTCCCTCTTTTAGCTGCGCAAGGTTTCGGATCAGGGAATCCTCGGAGATATTCGAGCGTATGGATTTACGCCGACGACTTGTTTGATTTATGCCAAAAAGCTCACTTTCTGTAATAAAGCACAGCTTGTTTG
>CAVJLP010000079.1:0-10759 GCA_963650525.1 Firmicutes bacterium CAG:534 | reverse complement strand
TAATCACTGCGTACAGCGTTTCATTATCGATGGTGCGGCCATTAAATCTTGGTTGGGCTACCAGATGTGGATGTACTGCCTTTAAAAACTGGGTCTTCATTAAGGAGTAGCAGATCTGCAGACGAAAGATCTTCATACCTCCTGCTGTTGATCCTGAGCAACCACCGATTGCAAGGATCAAGAAAAAGAGGATCGAGGCAAAGTTATTCCATTGCGTAAAATCCTCAAAGTTAAAGCCTGTTGAAGAGATGATTGCAATCACGTTGAAAAATGCTGTTCTAAGAGCCCGCTCCAGATCATAGTGATCTGCATAGATAAGAGAGAAGGCTACCATCAGCGAGGTGATCACAATTAAATATAAAAAGCCACGTACTTGCTCATCATGCAGAAGATTTAGGAAATTGCCGGCAATGGATGAGAGGATCAGCATAAAAGGTAGACTGCCTAAGAGCATGAAGATCATGGCTGTGTACTGAATGAAGGGTGATACAGCATTCATCGAGGAATCAATGGGCATCATGCCACCTGTTGATACGGTGCACAGTGCGGTATTTAAGGCCAGGAAGAAATCAAAGCCCCCTAATGCATAGAAGAATGTGCATAAAAACAGCATCAGGAAGTACCACAAAAGAAAGCCTCCGGCCATGGTTTTAGCATGCGGAGTGATTTTGGATCTGCCATCAAAGGATGAGGACTCGGTCTTAAAAAGGTTCATACCACCCATGGATGCTGTAGGAAGCACGGCTACAGCGATCACCACGAATCCTATGCCACCTACAAACTGTAACATTGAGCGCCAAAGTAGCAGCGGTCTTGGCTTTAAATCAAGGTGATCAAGTATGGTGGCTCCGGTGGTGGATAAGCCTGAGGCACTTTCAAAGACTGCCTGAGCCAAAGTCAAGTCCTTTAATACCAGCATAAAGGGAATAGCTGCAATAAGTGTGGTGCCGCCCCAGAGTGCTACCGTGAAGATAAAAAGCTCGCGGATTGATGGTGCGTTAGTGCAGTTTTTTCCTAGGCGCTTTAGGACAAAGCCTATGCCGATTGCAACAATGGCTGCCACCATGAAAGATGGGAAGGCTCTCATGTATGAGAACAGTGAGTAAATTGCCGGAATGATGGCCACTAGGCCAAACCAGAGAATGGCTGATCCCAGAAGCTTTGCCACAACCTTGAAGTTGACTACCATTTTGGGATCCAGAAAGCGCGAGGACGGAAGTACTTGATAAGAGCGCGTACCTGCTTGTGATCGATGGCAAAGAATAATGCATGATCACCATCGTTGAATTTAAACTCATTATCAGGTGTGAGAATACGGCCGTCGCGTAAAACAAGGCCTAGGCTTACTCCCTGAGGAAGTGACAGCTCCGCTGCTGCTCTGCCGATGATCTTTGATGAAAAGTGCGAGCCTTCAATTACTAATTCTAAGGCCTCAGATTTACCATGACGGAAGAGGCGCATGTTCTTAACGCCCTCCTGACGGATATTTGATAACAGAGCTGAAACCGTAGATTCATTAGGTGAGATCACGGTGTCAATCTCTCCTTCTGAGTCTTCTGCAAGTTTGCTGTAGCCATCTCCCCTGATTACCGCCATGGTACGTACCTTGTGCAGGCGGTGAATGAGCATGGAGGACATGATATTGCTCTCATCACTAGGAGAGGCTGCAATAAAGAGATCTGATCTCTGCAACTGCTCCTCGTTCATAAACACAAGAGAGGTAGGATCGGCGTTATAGATCTCAACATCACTGCCATAGAGACGATCGCTAATGCGTAATGCACGCTGTGAATTTGGTTCAATAAGTTTTACACGAAAGCGCTCAGATAATCTTACTGCCAAGGCATCTGCAACATGCGTACCGCCTGCGATAGTGATAGTAGAGCCTCCTGTCTGCAAGGGACGCAAGGCAGATAGCTGAGAGAGAGCACGCTCGGTTTGACAGCAGAAGAAGACTTCATCGTCAGGTGCGATAAATTCTGTTCTGAAGCCATCTAGGATCTTGCCGTCACGAAATACTGCTAGCAATGCAGCCTTGCCATCATAGCTTTCAAATTCGCTGTAGGGATGACCTATGAGTTTGCCACGCAACCGACAACGTACCTGTGCAAGTGTTAGCATGCCATCAAAGAATTCTGCTACAGCAGAGGCTCCGGGCAGATTGATAAGACGGATCAGATCATCTGTTGCAATGTGCTCAGGGGAGATCACATGATCAATGGGGATCCCTCCTTCACAGAAGAGATCATCGGCCTCTTTTAAATAATCAGCCTGACGGATACGGGCGATACGACGAGGAATGTGAAATAAGAAAGCACCTATGGAGCAGGCGGTAATATTCACTTCATCATCTGCAGTTGCGGCAACTAAAAGTTCGGTATTCTCGGCACCTGCATTTCTTAATACTACGGGTGATGAGGGATTGCCCTGAATCACACGCAGATCAATACGGGAGGCAATCTGCTCTAAATTATCAGAGGGATTGTCCACCAGTGTTACGGCATGCCCTGCATTTGCAAGGTAGGTTGCAAGCTCTGAGCCTACATAACCTGCACCGAGAATAATGATCTTCATAGATGGTTTGACTAAGCCTTCTTTATAAAGCGAGCGTAGAAAAAGCCATCTGCTGAGTGTTCACCTGGCAGAAGTTGCTTATAAGCTACGTTGTCTCCAAAGATTTCAAAGGGCAGAGTTTCAACCTCATCAGCATGACGCTCAAGGAAGGCTTTAACCTGCTTTTCATTTTCTTCTTTTAGAATTGAGCAGGTGGTATATACCAGAATGCCGCCGGTTTTTAACATGCCTAAGGCCTGATCAAGCATGGTTGCCTGTACAGCTTTTAACTGATCAATATCCTTCTCTCGGCGTAGCCACTTGATATCAGGATGACGGCGGATAACGCCAGTGCCTGAGCAAGGGGCGTCAAGCAGGATCTTGTCAAAATCACGTCCAAGCTTATCTGGAGCCTCAGCAGATGCAAAGTCACAGACCACACATTGAGGTTTGCGCTCTAAGCGGGTGAAATTCTTTTGAGCCTGCTCAAGACGCTCTTCATCAGTATCAGCACTTATAAGATTTATCTCAGGGCAGAGATCCAGAAGATGGGCACTCTTGCCACCAGGGGCTGCACAGCAGTCAAGGATCTTCTCACCTGCCTTTGGTTCAAGCAAAGGTGCAGCCATCTGTGCTGCCAGATCCTGCACGCTTACAAAGCCCTGCTGGAATTTAGGCATGACCTCAGTGCCAATTGCCTGCTTGAGTTTTATGGCAGTTTTGGAAAATTCACTGGCAGTGGCATCGATTCCGCTCTTTTTTAGAAGCAGGAGATAGTCTTCAGTTGAGATCTTGGAGTTTTCAACTCTGAGCCATACCGGAGCGTGTTCGTTTTGCGCCTTTAAAATTTCGGTAACTTTATCTGGATATTGAGCACAGAGCCTGTCATAGAGCCATTGAGGAACAGAGTAGCGTATATCCTCGCTCACCTGATCTTCATTAAGGCTTGAGCCCTCGCGTAGAAAACGGCGCAGAACTGCATTTACTAGGCCGGTCATATTGCGGCAACCACAGGATGAGCAGGCACCTACAGTTGAGGCAACTACTGCATGAGACGGAATACGGGTGTAGACAATCTGATAGAGTGCACACAAAAGTAAGGCACGGCTGTTTTCAAAACGCTTGACGATGGAATGCTCTAAAAGGCCCTTAAGACGCTCTGAGAGCAGACGACGGTGACGCAATGTGCCGTAGACTATTTCCTGAACTAAGGCACGATCACGACCATCCATGTCCTTTAAAAAGCGTGGCAGGGTCTTGGTAAGAGAACGACCATTTTCAACAGCGGCCACAGCCATTGCCGCAGCTGCACGAGCAGGAGATCCTGTAGCTGAGGAGGCAGTCATCTTGTCACGTGACTCTCTATGAATGCCAGATCCTTCCTTTTTATCAAAGTTAGGACGATTTCTGCGCATTCTGCCAGTATTGGTATGACGTGCAGTAGCTTTGTCAGCTCCAGTGCGGGAGCTATCAGTTTTTTTAAGATGCAGAACAGCAGCAGTCAAAATTCTTTCCTTCAAATTTCTGCGGGCATGAACGGGCAAAATCAGCAGCCTTTACGCGACCCTTGCCCGGAGCTTGAATAGTTTTTAATACCAAAGTGTCTTCAGCACAGGCAATCTCGATACCTTCTTTTGTGATAGCGGTGATGGCGCCGAAGTTATCGTGTTTACCAGTCTTTTTAACGCTAGCCTCAAAGATCTTATAGCACACCTCATCTAAGGTGGCAGTAGCTATCGGCCATGGATTTAAGCCACGTATAGTAAGTTCTAAGGCACTTGCGGATTTTGAAAAATCCAGAGGACTCATATCCTTTGAAAGCTTTGCTGCATAGGTAGCTTTGCTTTCATCCTGTGGCACGGCAGCTAAGGTACCGGCAAGTATGGGGCCTAGGTTGTGAACAAGAGTTTTTGCACCGAGATCTGCAAGCTTGTCAAAAAGAGTTCCTGAGGTATCTGTATCAGTAATCGGCATCTTAGCTACGGCAAGCATGTCGCCAGCATCTAAGGCCTTAACTAATTTCATGATAGTGACACCGGTTTCCTTCTTGCCATCAAGCAGTGCTCTTTGAATGGGAGCTGCGCCTCTATACTCAGGCAAAATTGAGCCATGAACATTGATACAGCCAAGACGTGGGGCATCAAGCACTCTTTGCGGCAAGATAATACCGTAGGCAACCACGATGCACAGATCAGCCTTGAGATCCTCAAAGGCTTTGATGTCATCCTCGTTTTTGAAATTTTCTACCTGACGTACCTCTAAGCCATTTTCCAAAGCTACAACCTTAACCTCAGATGGGGTTAATTTGTGTCCGCGTTTTGCCGGTCGGTCAGGCTGGGTATACACCGCACATGGGCGAATACCGGCATCTAGCAAAGCTTTAAGATTTACTGCAGCAAAATCAGGTGTACCTGCAAAAATTATCCTCTGTCCCATGCCAACTCCAGATTTTCTAGTTTACTTACCCTGACGCTCTTTTAAGATCTTGCCGTATTTTTTCTTGAGGCGCTCACGCTTGAGACGGGAGAGATGATCGATAAAAAGCTTACCTGAGAGGTGCTCGATTTCATGTTGCATGCAGATTGCAAGCAGGCCCTCTACATTTTCCATGGTGAGCTCGTTACCATCTACGTCCTGGAATTTGACCGAGACTGTCTCAAAGCGCTCGACCTTGTCCTGATAACCAGGTACGCTCAAACAGCCCTCATCAGATTCAATGATGACATCAGAGGTTGCGGTGATCTTAGGATTTACCATTACAAGTTGATTATTGCCCTGCTTGCCGTCATCTTCTGGGATATCGATAACGACCAAAGTCTTGTTGATACCAATCTGAGGGGCTGCAAGACCTATGCCCTCATCTTCATACATGGTTTCAAACATATCATCGGTCAAAGCCTTAAGCTCTGGCCCAAATTCGGTTACTTCTTTGTTTGGAAGTCTTAATCTTTCGTCGGGGAAAATTACTATTTCACGTATTGCCATATATACCTCGAATTTAAGCATGCAATTTTAACATGAACGCCTGTGAAACATTAAAAAAAGCGCATGTGCAAGGGCTAAATTCCCTGCTTGACTTAGGTTAAAATGACGCCCAAATTAAAGATACGGCAAAGCATTTTGAAGCATTGGAAGGATATCAATGAGCTCTACTGATGACCTCGGTTTTATAGAAGCAAAAGACAGTGAAGCATCTGATAATGAGAGTATAAAAGCTGAGGAGCATGAAGAAGGTGATCCCTGCCCTCTTTGCGGACAGCCTCTGGTATTACGTCGTTCAGAGCGTGGTGATTTTTTAGGTTGTTCCGATTATCCTGCCTGCGCTTTTATGCAACCTTTATCTAAAAAGCGTAGCGTAGAGACAGTGCTTTCTATGGAGGATCATTGCCCAAAATGCGGAGCATTGGTGGCCTTAAAACGAGGACGCTTTGGTTTGTTTGTCGGCTGTACCAGATATCCTGATTGTGATTACACCTATACAGGACATGAAAAATCACAGATTAAATGCCCTCTTTGCCACAAGGGAGTGATGTCTCAGCGCTTTACCCGTACCGGTCGTCTCTTTTACGCTTGCAATAACTATCCTGAATGCACCTATTCAGTTCCTGGGAAGCCAAAGGAGGAGCCCTGCCTGCAGTGCTCCTTCCCTTTGCTGTTTGAAAAGAAGGGAAAAAATGGTATTAAACTTGTATGTGGCAATTCTCTTTGTAAAACAAGGCGTCCGCATAAGCGCAAACGCAAGGAAATTTTGGATGATCCTACTTTGCGTCAGGGAGTCTACGCTCCGTGATTGAGCGCAACAAGATGTCTCTTAGGAAAAGCGCGCGTCAGTGCTAAAATCACACCCATTCAATACATAGTAATGCCTGCTTCTTTATTTTCCTGCAGGCTGATTTCTTCAAACGGAGTTTTTATGTCCAATCATTTCGTTGCCATTATTATGGGATCTGATTCTGATTTACCTCTTTTGGAAAATACCATGAAGATCTTAAAGGATCTGGGGATTACCTATGAGGCTCGTGTTGCATCTGCTCACCGTACTCCGGACGAAGTTTCTGCCTATGTTCAAGATGCAGAAAAGCGTGGCTGTCAGGTCTTCATCGGTGCTGCAGGTTTAGCTGCTCACTTAGCTGGTGCCATTGCTGCCCGCACTACTCGTCCGGTGATCGGCATTCCCTGTGATGGTGGTCCTTTAAATGGTGTTGATGCCCTCTATTCTACTGTACAGATGCCTGGCGGAATTCCAGTTGCAACTGTTGCAGTTGGCAAGGCTGGTGCAAAGAACGCAGCCTACCTTGCAGCACAGATCATGGCTTTGTCAGATCCTGAGCTTGATGAGCGTGTTAAGGCTGATCGCAAGGCTGCCTCTGAGCAGGTTAAAGCTAAGGATGCCGCTTTACAGCAGAAATTGGCCGCACTCTAATGACGGAAGAAATTGAAGTTGTAGCCAAAGAACGCGGGTTAATGTTAAAGCCTGAGTTTACTGACAATTTAGAAACTGCGGCTACTGCTATCAAAAACGGAGGCGTGGTGATCACGCCTTCAGAGGGAGTTTACGGTCTATCCTGCAGTGCATTTGATGAAAGTGCCATTAATCGTATTATCAGGATTAAAGAGCGTGACAGTGGCAAGGGTTTGATCACTATTGCTAGTTCTATAAACGATCTCAATGAACTTGTCGCCTTTGATAAGGTAGATGCTGAGAGCATGGCCTTAATGCAAAGGCTGTGGCCTGGTCCCTATACCTTTGTGCTCCCTTGTATTGAGGCCTTAAAAGGCACCATTCTTACCGGCGGTCGAGACAGCATTGCTGTACGTGTATCAGCTTTTGCGCCTATGACAGAGCTTGTAAAGTTATCTGGAGTGCCATTGGTATCAACCTCGGCTAATTTATCTGGGATGGATGCCGAGAGTGACTTCTCTTTAATAAGCCCTATTATTTTAAGAAGAGTTGATGTTGCTTTGACTGTTTCCTGTGGAGATCTCAAAGGCTCAACCTCTGTTTATGACACCCTAACTCATACCCTTTTAAGAAAAGGCCACATGTGGCCAGAGGATCTCAAATGACCGATCGCTATGCAGTGCTTGGAAATCCTATTGCCCATTCCATGTCCCCAAAGATCCATGCTTATTTTGCAGAGATCACAGGTGAGGATATTCAGTACGATCCTCTGTTGGTACCAGAGGGTGAATTTCTGCAGACTGTAACTGAATTTTTCAAATTTGGCAGAGGTTGTAATATCACAGTGCCCTGCAAGCTCAATGCCTATGATTTTGCAGATGAGCTCTCACCCTATGCCAAGGCTGCAGGTGCGGTCAACACCTTAAAAAAGCAGGATGACGGCTCAATTTTAGGTGATAACACCGATGGTCGTGGTCTTACCTCTGATTTAAAGCGTCTTGGGGTAAACATGAAAGGGACTAAGATCCTAATCCTAGGTGCAGGTGGTGCTGCCCGTGGTATTGTGCGTCCCTTACAAGATGAGGATCCATCATCCATTACCCTCGTTAATCGCACTGCCGAGAAGGCAAAAGCTTTAGCTGACAGTTTTAAGATTGATTTTGCACCGTCATTTGAATCCTTACAGGGACATTTTGACATTATTCTTAATGCTACTTCTGCATCATTAGGTGGTTCTATTCCAAATGTCTCAGATGATATTTATGCTGGAGCCAGCTTTGCCTATGATCTGATGTACAGGCCAGATGGTGAAACCATTTTTACTAAGCGTGTAAAAGAACTAGGATGTGCAGGTACCTCTGATGGCTTTGGCATGCTTATTATGCAGGCTGCCCTAAGCTTTAAGATTTGGCGTGGTATTGAGCCTGATGCCCAAAAGGCAATTGAGCACTTTCGTTAATGCTAATTATTACAGGAATTCCACAGCATCAAGGTGCGCTTTGGGAGGCTTTTCTAAAGCGCATAGATGAGTGTAAGGAGCATATAGGTGCAGAGGCCGAGCTTGAGCTTAGGTTCTCTGAGCGTGCTGAGCTTTATGTAAGATCTCAGGATCTTACCTTAGTAAAGCCATTTTCCCTAGATTTTACCTCTGACAAGCTTATCTGGCGTATATCTCACAGCGGTCGTCACAGTGAGGCGGTAGCTCGTGCAGTGATGGGAAAGAATGATAGCCCGGTTGTATTTGATGCAACTGCAGGTCTTGGCCGTGATTCCTTTATCTTGCAGTGCTGTGGCTGTCATGTAACGATGTTTGAAAGATCTCCTGTGATCTGGGCACTTTTATATGATGCACTTCTGCGGGCCAGTGAGGATGCTCAATTTATAAGTTCATTACCAAATGGATTGCCACGGTTAGCTCCTCTAGGTCCTTTATATGAGCACGAAGAGTTTGGGCAAGCTGATGCTGTGTACTACGATCCTATGTTCCCTCCAAGACGCAAGAGTGCTTTGGTAAAACAAGAGATGCGCGTACTGCATTCAACTGTTGGTGCAGATCTTGATTGTGATGAAGTTTTGCCGCTTTTAATAAAGAGAGCCAAAGGTCGTGTGGTAGTAAAGCGTCCTGCTGGAGCACCTGCAGTATGTGGCGATCTAATCAAACCGACAGGTTTTGCTGATGGTAAGGCCTGCCGCTTTGATATTTATGCAACTGTAAAGGTCTAGCTCTTAGATTGCGTTAAGGATCTTGCCATTTATTGCGTTAAAAAGTTTGCCACCGGATTTGATGGCAAAATTGAGTAAAGTCCTCAATTTCCCTTATTTAAGAATAATAATATGAATCTTCAAAGCCTTTTTCACCTTGCAAAAACTCCCACGCGTCCATAAGAGCGAACGTGTTCGGCATACGTTGCCAGATATCTTCATAATCTTCTTTTATTTTGTCTATGGTGACCTCAAGATCGAGGTATTCCTGAGAAACTCTGTCGTATTCTTCGTCATCTTCTTTATCTTTGACATGTTCTTCAAGATAATCATCTTCCTCACCGTAAAGGTATTCTTTAACATCAGCGCGAAGTGCGAAGAATAAGCAAAACAGGACATCAGCACCAAAAGCTTTTCTCAAGCATCTTAGGCACTCATAAGCTTTATCAACTGCAAAAGATGAAATTATCTCTTCGATCTCATCCTCCATCGTTTCATAAAAGAGTTTATAGTCATCAAGCTCTGAAATAGATGAGATTTTAGAATCTGGTTCCTGATATTCGTTAATCTGCTCAATTGCTTCATTGTAAAAACTGTCTCTGAACTTAATATCTTTTGTTGAGTACATATATAAATCTAACAATGCATTGAGTTCTTCAAATGATTGTGGCGCTAGGTCACAATATGATTCACTCACATCATAGGGCTCCTCAAACGCATAATAATAAAATCCGTTGAAAATCATAAATAAACCGATAGCATTCAGATTGTTGTTGATTTTCAAAATGCATTCAACCTGCTTTAATGTTTTATCTTTTAAAAGCGCCGGCATGTTTTCATTCAAAGGTGAGTTCTTAATAGCCTTCCATAATTCCTCGAACAGTAGCTCTGCATAGCCACCCTCAAAATAATGAACAACCAAATTTTGGTACTTATTGGTTTCAATGTCATCATCACGCATTTTTTTGCTCCTTTGTATTTTGTTGTCTGTTAGATACGTACGGTACAGCTTTTGCCTAAAACTTATAATGTAATATTACAAAATATTAAATTTATGTAAACATCCTTTTGAAGAAATTTTAAGATCTTAAATAAGCTTTTGATTTGTTGGCCTCAACGTATAGGAACAAGGATCTTTTTGTGGCCGTTTTACGCACTCTAGGGAGGATCTTCAGAGCCTCTTGTCTAAAGCAGACCAGATCTAGCTCATTCATCACATCATGGAAAGTGAACTTGTTCTTGTGCTTCCAGTTATTAAGGCGATCAGTAATGTTGGGACGTAAGACCATGCCAATAAATATGGCAAACAACTTACAGTGAAAATTATAACGTAGAGTGAGAACAATCAAATTAAATATAAAAATAATCGAGTATGATTGAGTTAAAAACATTTACGATGTAGTGTCGTTGCAAAATCATTAATTCTTAATAGTATATCCACACCTTTTTGACAAAAACAAATATTTAAATATATGGAACTTAATATGGAAAATAACAGTAAAGACTCAAATTTTATTACTAAGCTCGAAACAATAAATGTTTTTTTCTATGATATCAGTACTGAAAATGAAGAAAATACTAGTAATTCAAGTAATTCAAGTA
>CAVJLP010000078.1:0-10788 GCA_963650525.1 Firmicutes bacterium CAG:534 | reverse complement strand
TAAAACTTGCATCAAAGGATGAGGCCTTAGCACTATCGTAATAATCAAAAAGAGTGTTGGTAAATAGTGTTTTACCAAAGCGACGAGGTCTTACAATGAACGGGTATTTTATTTTGGAAATTTCCAAAAGCTCAATAAATTTAGTCTTATCACAATAAGCAAACTCTTCACTGCGAAGATCTGCAAAATTTCCCATCCCATAAGGAACTGCTTTTAAATGTGTATTCATCACCATCATTAAACCTTCATCTGTATTTTATTTATCCTCAAAATACAACACATTCTTTAAGTTCAAAACTACCCACAATACAGCTACTTCCTGCTTATGATTGGGGATATCAGCTCCATTATTTGAATTCTTATGGTCTTCAAGCTGGGCTAAGACTCTAATTTAATCCTATTGCAAATTACTGTTACCAATTCATCTATCTGTATGGGCTTGGCAATATAGTCATCCATACCCGCAGCTATAGCAAGTTTCTTATCCTCCTCAAAGGCATTAGCAGTCATTGCTACAATCGGAATATTGGCTACCTCTTTTATTGCAAGTTGTCTTATTGCTCTAGTTGCATCATAACCATTCATCTTAGGCATCTGTATATCCATAAGCACTAGGTCATATGGCTTTGCTGCAGCTTTAGATAAAAGATCAACTGCTTCTAAACCATCATCTGCAATATCTACCTTAAAGCCATGCTGCACTAAGATCTCACATGCAATTTCCTGATTGAGCTTATTATCCTCAACTAAAAGTATCTTCTTGCCTTGATAATCATTAAGTTGGAATTGTGGCTTAGGCTCATTTTCCACATATACCTTTCTAAAAGGCCTGCTGAGTACATCTCTAAGCTCAGATAAAAATATAGGCTTAGAGACAAAGGCGGTAACTCCAGCCTCGCGCGCCTCTGCCTCAATATCACCCCAATCATAGGCAGTAAGAATAATGATAGGTGCACTATCCCCAATATGACGGCGAATTTGACGCACAGTTTCAATACCGTTCATATCAGGCATCAGCCAATCTATGATATAAACACCATAGTCATCATTCTCTTCCTTAGCCACCTTAGAGCGTAATACCGCTTCCTTCCCCGATAGCGTCCAATCTCCACGCATGCCTATAGACTTGAGCATATTACAAACACTAATTGCAGTATCCGCATTATCATCTGCAACTAAGGATCTAACACCTTGAAGCTCTGGTACAACTTCGTACTTAACTACATCGTCACTTATCTTAAATTTAACGCGAACAATAAATTCAGATCCAACTCCTTCCTTGCTCTTAACCTCAATGGTACCTCCCATCATATCAACGATATTTTTGGTAATAGCCATACCAAGTCCAGTACCCTGAGTACCACTTACAGTTGAGCTATGCTCGCGAGAGAAGGCCTCAAAAATGTGTTTTTGGAAATCTTCACTGATACCGATCCCCGTATCCTTAATACGGAACTCAAAACAAGCATGTCCAACTATACGACTAGGAGTTTCGATAACTCGAACGCTAATTGATCCACCAGGCTTAGTAAACTTCGTAGCATTTGACAGAATATTGAGCAGGATTTGATTTAAGCGTAGCTTGTCACAAATAATATCCTCATGAATGACATCTACGGTATCAATATAAAAATCCAACTGCTTAGCACGAATTGATGTTTGAGAAATGGTACGTAAATCATGCAAGATATCAGGCAGATGAACCTTAGTTTCTTCAATCTTAACCTTACCACTTTCGATACGACTCATATCGAGAACATCATTGATAAGGGATAGAAGCTGACTACTTGAAGTGGTGATCTTAGATAAGTAGTCCTTTACACGTTCAGTATTATCTAGATGAGTTGAAGCTAGCGCCGTATAGCCTATGATCGCATTCATAGGAGTGCGAATATCATGCGAAATGTTATTTAAGAAGGTGGTCTTGGCACGATTGGCGTGTTCGGCTGCAACTAGAGCATCCTTTAAAAGGGCAGACTGCTTTTCATTATCACGAACAATCTCATCTACATCATAGTGATAGCCACGTAATATATATCCACCGGCTACTGCAATGCTCGTACCACCACAACGAACATAGCGCTCACCAAGCTTTGGGTGTATCCAAAGATAGGTATTTTCATCGCGCTGCCCCGCTTTCATGCGTGCCACACTATCTAGTACAGATTGCACAGCCTCAGGCTTAATTCTTGAGAACCATTGCTCATACAGTTCCTCTGGACTATATTCTTTTTTAGGATCTAATCCCAACAGCTCATTCATGCGATTATCTGCAATCATGAAAGGCTTTTTGCCATCTATTAGCCCAATATGCCAAATACCCATATCGGCACAGGATATGATGTCATGCATCTCGGCAGCATCTGCAGCTTTACGAGCCTCTTCCTCAACTTGGGTGTGGACGTTTCTAAAGCCTAATACAATATAAGGAATACCATCCTCAGCTACAAACTTCGCCGTATTAATTTGATAATGGATTGAGCTATCCCCTAACACGCGCCTATAACTTAAAGTATGGATCCCTTTTTCAGGAGTTTCAGATAACACAACATCTGTTTTGGTATGCTCAATAATGAATGCTCGGTCATTGGTGGCAATATACCTAGAGGCATAAGTTCCCATAGCCTCATCAATTTCATCGTAGCTTGAAAAAAGCTCCACCACGTCTTTATGAAAGGACTCATTGAGAGTACGTATTACGCTATATTTCTTGGTCTCGATATTAACCAATAGCAAAACATCATATTCACTGCCAAGAGTATTTATAACCTGTAGCTGACGATTGAGCTTGATTTTAAGCTCCAAGGAAGCGTTTCTCTCCTGAGTTACATCCCTACCAATAATAACCGCCTGCGTACCAGCTTCATTGGCCTTAACAAAGCGTATTTGACAAAAGCGAGGTTCACCTCGCATATTGTCCTCATAGTCTAAAACGAAGGTATCCTCTGTTTTAAAGCGCGCAATAACATTATTAGCATCTACGGCCGCGGACATACGCACACGATCGTGTATGGCTATATCATTACGCACATAATTGCCCATTGAAGCTAAATAGCTTTGAGTATCACCGTATTTTTCTCCATAAATCTCATTGGTCTTGTAGCAATGCATGTAATCTGCAGCAAAATCTACAAAATACATAGTGTCAAACTGCTCTCTAACCTTTGCTAATACTCGATAAGATTCATCGTTTTCTGCAAGGCTTCTTCTTGATAAAAGCTCAGTACAAATTAAATTAGTCGCAGCTGCAAGCAGTAACAACATTTTGGTATTAGCACTTGGATTTATAACAGCGACAAAACCAGAAATACTCCCCGAGCTCACTAGCGGAGCGATCATCAAGGAGCTAATTGGCTGTACATATATAGATGAAAATAAAAGGCTATTTTTTGTATATTCGTGATCAAGTGAATCTAGATAGCACGCACCATGCTTTAATTTATCAAGCAGACCTTCAAAGTAGGAAAGAGGAATTTTTTGATAAAAATCATTTACAGCATGAACCTGATCTCCACTCCATCCATGAATTTTAGTCATGATCCCCTTAGCATTATCCCTTTCAAAAACATAAGCCCCATCTGCCTTAAAGAAAATTCCTAGATATTGGAGAAGCTCCTCTACCTTATATCCATAAGTGCCACAAAACAGTTTTGCAATTAGCTCATCTTGCTTAGAGATTAACTTACAACTGGTATCGTTATCACTAACGGTTTGATTATTAACACTATATTTCATAAGTTTTATCTGGAGATGTTGCTAAAGTGGAGAGATCAAGATAGCCTTATTTGCGCTTAATTTTGCCCTACAAACTATCTACACAATCAAATTATATCAGTAAAAATTCTAGGTTATGATGATAAAACTCTTTTTTACAGCCTACTGATTCTACCGTCACATTCAATCTTAAAACCAACAAAATCATGTGAAGATAAAAAGAAAGGCCTTAGGTGGCAAAGGCAAAAACACTGAAGTTTTTCAATTCACTAGGTGAGAGTCGGTTAAATCTGCGTGCGTGTACCACCGATGTCATGATCCCCTACACAACGTCATATGATGGCTAAACTATGTAGTAACCTATGGTTTTATCCACTATTAGTCGCTAAATCTTTTCTTATGATGGAGCGCATAGGAATGCTGTTTTTCAACATTTAACCAACTAAACACAGCACAGATATCAACTCAGTGACTGCTTGAAATGTATTTTCCCTTAAATCCTAGAGAGAATTAAGGTATTTTGCGCCTAATCTATCGTCTTTTCCCTTATTTTTAGTTATATTTAAAGGGAAAGATAATGAGGTAATGTAATGAGATCCTTTAATTACTCCGAACTTAAAAACCAAAAATGGGATTCTGGCATTCTAGGATTGGTTGCCGCCATATATAAGGAAGCAGGCAAGCAGGAGCTGTATCTTAAGCAAAAGCCTCAGGAATTAGAAAAGCTTGTTGAAATAGCCAAAATACAAAGCACAGAGGCATCTAATGCTATTGAGGGGATTTTCTCCACTACAACTCGCATCAGACAACTGATAGAAGAGAAAACGACACCTAAAAATCGTGACGAACAGGAAATTGCCGGCTATCGTGATGTACTCAACATTATTCACGAAAACTTTGATGCCATACCTAATTCTAAAAACTATATCCTGCAACTGCATAAGATCTTATTTAGTCATATGAACAATCCAATGGCCGGCAGGACCAAAAGCGTACAAAACTATATAAGTGCCACCTATCCTGATGGACGTGTAGAAACGCTGTTCACGCCTCTTGCTCCGTTTGAGACACCAGAGGCCTTAGATAGAATTTGCGCAGAATATAACCGCGTGATCGGCAACATGGAGGTTGAGCCATTAATTGCTATCCCAATTTTTATCCATGACTTTTTATGTATTCATCCTTTCAACGATGGTAACGGTCGCATGAGTCGTCTGCTCACAACCTTACTCTTATACAGAAACGGCTTTTATGTTGGGAAATATATTTCATTGGAAGCAATAATTGCTAAAAACAAAGATCTGTATTACAGCGCGCTCTCAGATTCTCAGCATGGCTGGCACGAGGGAACTGATGATGCACTTCCTTTTATAAAATATCTGCTAGGCACAATTCTTGCGGCCTACAGGGATTTTGAGGATCGTTTTTCACTCATTGAAACCAAGCTTTCTGCACTTGAAATGGTCAGACGGGCAAGTCTAAATAAAATAGGACGTTTTAAAAAACAAGATATTCGTGAACTCTGCCCTACTCTTAGCGACAGCTCAATAGAAAAAGCGTTTAGAGATCTGATTTCATTGGGGGAACTGAAAAAGGAAGGAAATGGCAAGAGCACCTGTTATTACAGGTTAATGTGATCTGAGGTTATGACCTTAATAATATCTGATCTGCAAAAATGGACGGAGATAGCAAGATCTTTCTCTAAAGATAAACAGCCTTGAACATATGCCATCCTCTTCTTCAATGGATCCACAGAGATCATCTTACTGATCCCCTACATTATACTCAAGAAACATCAGATCTTCTGATATAAGACCTTGTAAAAGTGCCGGGGCTACTCCTGCAAAGCGAAAGCCTAATTTCTGATAAAAAGACGCGGCAGGCTTGTTGCCAACATAGGTATCAAGACGGATCACCTTACATCCTAATTCTTGAGCATATTGCATGGCAAAACGCACCATTTGACTACCATAGCCCTTGCCTGCATGCTTAGGGGAAATACACAGGGTATGAATAACCAAAACCTCTTCAGCTTTGGCCAAATAGTGCCAATCAATTTGCTGATACTCTGGCGCCTGCTCCTTATTTAAAACCATACTTGCGCATATTTTTCCCTGATCTTCTAACACATACATAGTTCCTTTTGGGATAGTATTTAAAGGAACTTGAATAGTTGGATATACCCCCTCACGCCAGTTGGTGAAGCTTACATTTTCTTTCTCGTAGCGCAGTAATTCCTCATAAGATCTGGAAATCTGCTCTGCATCTGTATTTATTGCTTGGCGTATCATATCCATCCTAAGTCGTTTTAACTGTGTTAAATCAGGACCATTCTAATTGCTACGACATAATGCCCCAATAACAATCCTCATTATCAATTGCCTACTTTACATCACGAGACATCACAAAAACCGTCTCCACGTGTGAAGTTCTTGGGAACATATCAAATACTCCCCAAGAGGTAACCTTATACCCTGCTGCCATAAAGCTTTCAATATCGCGCACGGCTGCCAAGGGATTGCAGGAAATCAAAACAACTTTAGGCACTTTCTGCTTGGCAATATAGGCACTTGCACGTTTAGCCCCTGCACGACCAGGATCCATTACCGCAGCATCATAACCATCCTTGGCAAAGCTCATCATCTCAAATGGTGCCTCAAGATCAGCTTGGGCAAACCTAGCTCCGATGATACCGTTTTCCTCAGCATTTTTCTGTGCAAGCAGGATCATGTTACGTACCACATCCACTCCAAAGCTTTGCGCACCGGCTTTGGCAATGGGCAGAGTAAAATTACCAAGACCGCAGAAGAGATCGATAACCTTCATGCCAGGCTTTATGTCCAAAGCCTCCAGCACGCGGGCAATCATCTTTTCATTCATATGCGGATTGACCTGCACGAAGGACGTGGGGGTGCACTTTATCTTTATCCCATCAGAGATGATATAAAGATCATCGGCACTGCCTGCAACTAGACGCTCACGCAACTTCTCTGAGCGATCGGTGCCCATCTTTTCAACATATGGCTCCTGTACGGAAACAACAGCCTTCAACTCTTTTGCCAAGGATTCAAGTCTAGCCTCATCCTCATGTGGCAGATCACACGTTAAACGCAGGGAAATTCCCAAAGCGCCGGCACTGTCGATTAATTCGACATGGCCGATACGTGAACGGCATTTCATTAAATCCAAGGTAGCTTTAAGAGTCTTTAAAGAGCCATTTATTCTATCGGTCAGCACCTCACACTCAGAGATAGCACACAGCATCTTTGAGCGCTCCCCTCTAAAGCCCATGGCAAGACGTCCATGATCAACTCGCACCGCCATACGACAGGCTCTTCTGTAGGCAGTAACAGGGGATGATTCCATAAAGGCACAAGGACCTAAATCTATTTTTGCCTGACGCTTAAATAGTCTTGCAATTCCATCTGCCTTTGAGGACAAAGAAAGAGCAGGATCTACGTGCGCAAGCGGACAGCCACCACAGTCACCTGCAAAGACACAGGAGCTTTCAACACGCTTATCTGACTTCTTTAGAAGCTTAATAACAGAGGCCTCACCTGTCTGCCCCTTACGGGATAATGGCTGCACACGTGCCATCTCACCTGGAATTAAGCCATCGACAAACCATACGACATCATTGTGACGACCTACACCTCTCCCCTTTAAATCTAAAGAAGTGCATTCAAGTTCAAAGGCTTTTCTGTCAAAGCTTTTGCTACGTGGTTGAGAGTAAAAAGTGACCATGGTTAATCCTTTTTAAGATGACTCACTTTGAGGTGAGCTTCAAGAAATCAGCATAAAGCTCGCGGCTTTTTAAGGTTCTACCATGAAGTAAAACTGCAAGTGCGCGCGAGGTAATAATTTTCAGAGCACGGCGTGCTCGTGGAGAAAGACACTCCCCCCTTTGTAATTCATTTAAATCATCACCCAGAATAAAGTTAGGATCCTGAGTATTGGTCTTCACAAATCCAGTATCTGGCACGAAGGTATAGGAGGAGCGACTCTCCCACAGACCATCAATACATTTAAAATCAGGGGCATACCCTAGGGTATCTAAAAGCAAAAGCTCAAAATTGCGCAGGATCTTTTCAAGAATATCCTTTGAGGGGGAGCTCCGTAGGATCTCAAGGGTCTGCATATAACAGGCAAAAAGCTTAGGATCGCCTACATCATCACGGTAGAGATAATGCAAAAGCTCATTTAGATATTCGGCACAGAAGATCTCCGGTGCCGCAATTGTATCTACCCTTTCGCGTACACTAACCTCTTTTAAAATTAAGAGCTCTGATCGTCCCTGAATTAAGGTAAAGCCCAAAGGAGCAAAGGGCCTTAGTCTTGCCTTAAAGCTAGCCTCACCCTTTTTACTCATACGGCATACGGCCGATACCCGTCCCATACCGATAGTGAACAGCTCTAATAACAATGAACGCTCACGGTATGGTCTTTGATGAATTAAAAAGCCTGACTCAATGAGCTCCTCGCTCATTATCTGGCCTCAAAGTCATCATAACCTAGGCTCTTTAGCGCACGCTTATCATCAGCCCAGCCAGCCTTGACCTTAACAAAAAGCTTTAAAAAGACCTTAGCATCAAAAAGCTTTTCCATATCGATGCGAGCCTCAGAGCCTATCTTTTTAATACGTGAGCCACCTGCGCCGATGACCATTTTCTTTTGGCCATCACGCTCAACTAGGATGCAGGCACTAATGCGCTGTAGTCCGTTATCATCACGAAATTCTTCAATCTCGACAGTGGCAGCATAGGGAAGCTCATCGCCCATCTGACGCATAAGCTTTTCACGGATAATTTCGGCAGCTAAGAAACGCTGAGATCTGTCTGTGACGGAGTCATCATCAAAAAGATGCTCACCTTCAGGCATATGCTCATTGATAACCTTTTTTACTGCATCAAGATTTACTGCCTTTAGGGCAGAAACCGGGATCACCGCAGAAAAATCAAGCTTTTCAGAAAGCTTTTCAATAACCGGCAGTAGCTTTTGCTTGTCACCTACCTGATCAAGCTTATTTAGGATAAGCACTACGGGACAGCCTACATTATGCGCCTGTCTTACTCTTGCAAAAGCCATCTCATCATCGTCATTCCACACAAAGGGATCAACGACAAACAAGACTAAATCGACATCACCTAGAGCAGATTCTGCAGCTCTATTCATCAGATGATTGATGGCACGGGCCTCCTTACGATGAAGACCTGGAGTATCTACATAGGCTACTTGATACTCACCTTCAGTATCGATACCTAAAACACGATTGCGCGTAGTCTGAGGCTTTCTTGAGGTAATAGAAATCTTCTGTCCAATGAGGTGATTCATAAGAGTTGATTTACCAACATTCGGACGACCGATGATAGCCACAAAACCAAAATGTGATGCCATTTATATCTCCAGTGCCTTACTTACGCTTGGCCTTAATTGGGTGTTCTTTAAGATAATCTAATGCCTTAACTGCTGCATCCTGTTCAGCACGACGGCGCGAGGTGCCCTTGCCGTTGAAAACAGGCAGATTGGCAATTTCGCAGCTTACCTCAAAGGTCTGATCATTATCAGATCCGGTGATCCTCACGATATTGTAAACAGGTAACGTGTGATGCAGTCCCTGCAAGAGCTCCTGCAAGGAAGACTTACCATCCTTTTGTCCCTCACCTGGCTTGATGTTAGCAAGTCTTTCCTTAAACCAGCCCAAGACCACCTGACGAACCCTAGGATAATCCTCGTGGGTATCAATAAACATGGCGCCTATGATGGACTCAACGGCATCTGCAATTAATGACTGACGACGAGAGCCTCCGGTTTTAAGCTCACCTGGTCCTAACCTTAGACAATCACCGATGCCATACTCGCGGGCAATCTCGGCAAGCATAGTCTCGCGTACCAAAGTTGAGCGCATACGGGTTAAATCACCCTCAGGGCATTTGGGGAAGAGATCATACAGGCGCTTTGCGATGATCATGCCCAAAATGGAATCTCCAAGATACTCCAGACGCTCATTGTGCTGAGGTCCAAAAGATCTGTGAGTTAGGGCCTGTTGCAAAAGCTTAATATCTTGGAAGGCATAGCCTAATCTCAGCTCTAAATTCTGTAGCTCAAAAAGATTTATCTCGCCGCTCATTAGTGCAAGCCTCCAATACGGCTTAGGTTAATGGATGAGGGGATCCAAGAGGGTAGCAGATCACCCTTGCCATTATTAAAGTCAAAGGAGATCCAGATACCTACGGTTTTACCAATTAGATTTTCATAAGGTACAAAGCCCCAGTAGCGGGAATCTGCACTGTTATCACGGTTATCACCCATCACGAAATAACAGTCCTCGGGTACCTTCCAAGCTGCAACCGGAGCTCCACTTTGCCTGAAGAAATTATTTTCAAATGACGGAGCGTTAGGATTTATCATGATACGGTGCTCAATATCCCCAAGCTTTTCGTTATATACGCCGAAGGTTTCTTTTGCAAAGGTTGATGACTCATCAACAAATTCACCGGCCTCAACTCTATCAAGCTTCTGCGGTACAGTTCCCTCAGGAGATCCTGCAGGGATCAAATAGACCTCTTTGTCATGATAGATGATGATATCCCCAGGCATGCCTACTACACGCTTGATGTAATCAACGCTGGTATCCTCAGGATATTTAAACACCACCACATCACCGCGCTTTGGAGCACCGGTGCGAAATAACACGCTATTAGTAAAGGGATTGCGTACACCATAGCTCCACTTGGTGACAGCAATAAAATCCCCTGACTGCAATGTAGGCAACATTGAGCCTGATGGAATACGGAAAGGCTCAATGATGAAGGCGCGGAAGATAAACACAAACAGCACAATGAAGAACAGTGAAGCACACTGACCTATGAAACCTGTAGGCTCAAGTAGCGCACGGCGCTCCTTCTTTGAAAGCTGTGGGTTAGCCTTTGTAGCCACCTCAAGATTCTTCAATCTGGCAGGACGCTTTTTTATGTAGTCATATACCCAGCAGATCCCGGTTATGACTGATAGCACGGCCAATATTACAGAAAAAGTATTCATCTTAACAACACGTAAAACGTGCCTCCATTAAAA
>CAVJLP010000077.1:0-10859 GCA_963650525.1 Firmicutes bacterium CAG:534 | reverse complement strand
ATCACCGCCTATGAAGACGGTGCAAGCTTAACCATAGCTCAAGGCGATACCCTAATACGCACTAGAAACAACGTACAGGGCGAAAGTGCACCTCAGACAGGTAACTATACCCAGAATGCTAACATCGCAACCAGTGTTAAAAATAAAGGGGGTGTAGAGGGTGCTAGCGATAAGGCAGCCACAGCAGAAACACCAAAGCCTAAAAAGCCACGTCAAAAGAGAGAAATCAAATACCCCCAGACATGGGAGGAAGTGCGCCCATTCATTGAACGCTATAAAGCCGAGCACCAAGACATCCCAGACATCAACAAGCTAGACGTGGATTATTACTGCCATTCACTTTTTGACCATTTCGCAGTGCACGTAGATATAAACGACCTAAATTCTAAGGTTGTATGGAGACGCAAAAAACGCGGGACGGTTGCAAGCTTTCAGGCAGTAGACAGCGTTTATAAGACGGCCGTTTACTGGATTAAATCAGACATTGAGAAAAAGTATGGAGGCAAGCTAAAGACTAAGGACGAAAACGAGAAAAAGGAAACACAGGAAGAATTCTGGCAACGAATGCTAAAAGAGGCGGACGAGCTAAACGAGCGTTGCGCTATTAGCAGAGGCTTAAAGCCTAAACCCGTTGAGACTGACTATGAAGTTGTAAATGAAGATAAAACAAAGGAGATTGCATATGAGCAATAACTTGAAATTTTTAGCCGATTTAGGCCTTATCGACCCTAGCAATGAGACGCTAACCAAGATCCACTTAGCTATTTTGAAGAACTTCACCGATGAGCAAATTGAGGAAGCTGTGCAGTATCACTACTCAGTATCTGAGTTCCCTGTTAAGCCCGCTAACATCTGCGAATACTGGCGCAAGCGTTCAGGAAATACCGAGGAGGATATTAAGGCAGGATTAGCGTTAAAAGCAGAGCAGGTTTTTAACGAAATGATCCGTAAAGCTAATAGCGCTAATGATTGGATTGTAGCAGATGCGAGGGCTAGTGTCACTATAAAAGCCCTTTACGTATCACCGCAACGTTTTAGCCGTATGGACAAAATCGAGGACGGCAACGATTGGCCAAGAAAGAACTTCATCAAGCGTTATCAGGAAGTGACGGCAGAGGAACTCTCAGAGGCACAGCACCACTTCGGCGGAGCGTATGCCAATACCGTTGATCCCCTCGTCACATTCCTGGGCGGTTACGCTGAATGTATGCAGCTAGCAGGAGAAGTATACGCAGGAAGAAAACCAAGACTGCCACACAATCCAGATGTTAAGGCATTGCCCGCCGTAAAGGTATGCGAGCAGTTAGCTCCTGATAAGGTATCAAGGCAGTATCTGGGTGCTATCGCTCAAATGCTAGCAAAGGCGGTAAAGACACCAAGCGGGAAAGGAGTATTACTTAAATGAGCACTGAGCTTGCTATTTACCTTAAAAACGCCTGTTTTATTGCGCAGATACTTGCAGGCTTATCAATTGTGACACTGGTTATATTTATTATTAACTATGTCGCTTTTATGAACTGGGTTGATCCAAAGCAGAAAAAAACATTCTTCATCATGATGACAGCGCTAATCGCTTTAGGCTTGATGCTTTGCTTTATTCCGTCACCTGATTACTGGAATTATTTGATATCAAATCAGAGGTAAAAAAAATGATTAGAGACTGGAAATTAATGGGCGAAATCTTTACAGCCATAGAAGAAGAAAGATTTGAGGAAATGGCTGACGAAAAAAGAAATCATTCTAATACTATGAATGATCATGTTTTTCTTGATTTCATGCGCCATGTGGAAATGTTGTTAGATGCAGGCTATTTAAAAGGGATTGAAATAGGCTTTTCTGGCAAACAATATTATTTCACTATCGACAACCCTCGTATTACTTTAAGTGGTTACGATTTTGCGGATACCGTAAAGGATAAAAAACTTCTTAATAAGACTTTGGATCTAATTGAAAAATCTGGTCTTGTTGCCACTTTTGAAACAATTAAATATTTCACCCCTATTTCAATTAAATTCTTTGCTGAATGCATTAGATCGCATATGCAATAAGAGGGCTGAGAATAATGAAATCCCTAATATTATCCGTCTTGATGTATGCCCTCTTAGTTTGGGGTGAGCGTAATACTCCAGTGGCATCAACTGCACTCTTAGGCCATGTGTTTGCTTATATCGTCTTTTTCGTTTGTAAGAAGAAATACGGTAAGGATAAGCTCGTAAAAATGGCAGAGCAGTTGCACCCCGCTATTATCATGCTGAGCATAGTAATACTGGCATCACAGGTTACTTTAGGCATCTGCTGTGTAATTTGGCTTATTCAGACAATGAGCGTTTAAGGACTTATAACATGCAACCAAAACTAACAAGCCCCAGATAAAGCAAAGCCCCTCACAGGGAGGGGCATCGCACACTATGCTTGATTGCGATCTCTTGCATAGCGACCATCTATTTTGGACTTATTTGGATGCCTCATAGCGGATTTAAAGCTGAGATCAAAATGATCCAGAGACAATTAAATTATAGCTTAATTTTACTAGATAGCAAATCGCTTAAAGGAAATTGCAGTGCTGACAATACACATTTACGAATGTCTAATAATTGCTGTTGGTCTACAAACATAGGCACATAATGCCTTGCACCTGATGGTGTTTTTCCTAAGTAAGGGGCGTCAAGTCTGCTGTATGAAACGGTGTAAAGCATGTCGCATTTTGCCCAACATTCATTTTTTAGATAACCAGGAATATTCAAGCCCTTTAAATACAAATGATAGCTTTTGGGCGGTTTTGGCTCTGTAGTACTAAGAGGAACGATATGACAAAGTTTGGAGGCTCTCAAATGAACTGTAGGCGCTGTAATAGCTATAACGGGGCGAATTTTACACATTTCATTATTTACAAGCCCAGAGAAGTTACAGATCAAGATTTGACCCGCGCCAGACTGATATTTAATAGGCATTAACAACCTTCTTTGTTTTTTTATAAGGCAATTTGTAGATGATAAAGGACACCAGAGAAAAACTCAAAAAAATTGTGCTTACTAGATCTATCAAAGACGCAATCAAGGAAGGTTATACATCTGACTTTATACACCTCCTTGAAGAATTTGGCAGGTGGTCTAGGTATTTTGGCTGTATAGGTTGGGGTAATTCTCCTGCGGGTAAAACGTGCTACATGGATGATGAAACAGGCGCAGTGCTAGATTTGGCTTTTGCACAGTTAAAGAGACAGCACCCAGAGTTACACCGATTATTAAAGCGGTATTACATAGACGGCCTAAACGAGGTGCAAATCGCAAGGGAGCTTAAGGGCAAAGGCAGGGAGTTTAGATATATAAATTCGTTCATGGTGGCAGATAGGATAGCAAAGGCAAATTTATACATACTGGAGTGGCTACAATCATGCGGGCAATAGTATTCAACGGGGCGGAGTATCGTTCACTATCTAAAGCGTGCAAAGAATTAAAAATCAGCTATCAGAAACTAAGGAGACTTTGCAGGCACTATGTCAGAGCCTCCAAAAATCCCGCCGTTGCCCTAGCGTGGCTTACCGGTGAAGAAAAGCTAAGCGTTAACGAGCCTAAGACGTACAAATACAGCCAAGACTTAGAAAGAGGGCTTGAAAGGCAGACGGCGTTTAAATCCCGTCAGCATAGTAAGATGATAGAGGTGTTCAAATGATTTTATTGCTTGACCTAATCACCGTGGCATCCTTGATGATTTTCTTGCTGTGGATTTGTAAGCTTGTCTATAGAATGATATTTAGGAAATGGCAATAAATGCAGAAATTGCGCGTATTAAAAGGATTTTTAAAATGGAGAGACCAGCGCCTAAGCCGTATCAGTTATTTAGGCACTTCAAAGGCGGGGTATATAAAATCATTGTTGTGGGACATCATTCAGAGACACATGAACTGTTAGTAGTTTACTTCAATGTACACAATCCAGATGCACGGCTTAACCCCTGTATACGTCCGCTTGATATGTTCATGAGTGAAGTAGACTTTGCGAAGTATCCAGATGCAAAGCAAAAGTATAGATTTGAGTTGATTAAGGGGTAGAGTTTACCTCCTTAATGTAATTATTTGATATCAAATAAATACAAAAAGTGATATAATACATCACATAAGGAGGTGACATGAAGAAAAAGCTAAAACGCAAATTAATGCGTTTTCTCGTAGTAATAGCTTACGTTATTACAATCATAAACGGCTTTATTGAGTTAATCGACAAATTATTCAATTAAGCCTTTAAGCCCTCAAGCTAGCACCTTGGGGGCTTGCTCAAAAGGTTAATATTTTTTATTGGAGTAGTCAATGAAAACAGTTCGCATCCCAGTATGGCAATTATGGCTATATCGTACCTTGCTAATAGTTTGCCTTATCAATGCTGTAGTTGATTTTATTCATTGGGTTTAGTTACTGCATTTTGTAACAAAATCAAAAAAAAGGGGTAAAAATATGTTTGGGAATTTTCAAAAAATCCTGTACTACATCTTATTGTTTTTACCCTTTGTTACAGCAGTCTTATGCTTAACAATGAGCTTAGGCGCAATCTGGATCTTACTAATTACGGCCGTTGTTGTTGTGTTTGATGTCATTGGGTTGCGTCTTTGGTTATCGCTATGCATTAAACAGATCCCCGCCAATCCGTTTGAAACTGAAGAAATTAGCCCTGCTGATGATCAGTTTTTCTATGCTTTCTTGTCTTATGTAGTACCAGTGATTGCATCTCAACTAGATCTAACAAATTCAGGCACTGTAATTGTTGCAATAATCTGTGTGATTATGATGATCTTGTCGGGGGTTGTTCATCTAAATCCCCTTTTTCTTCTTTTGGGTTATCACGTTTATTCTATTGGCTCAAAGAATGGAGTGTCTGGGTATTTGATGATTACTAAAAGAGATATCAGAAAGCTAAAGGATATAGGCAAGGTGAGACATGTATTTCAATTTTTCTTATTAGACGCTGAGAAATAAGCAATGTTCACAAAAACATTATTTGCACTTTCTAAAGCTACAAATTCACTGGTGGTGAATAAGCTAGATGTCTCCAATGATGTCATTGATGCTATAGAGCATAGTTTTATGGAGGCTTTGGAAACAGAAAAAGAATTAAGTTCTGTGCCATTCAATGGTACTTATAAGCCTGATGATGACGAATGCCTAACAATAGTTAATTTTACATTGCCTGATGAGATTAGTGACGCAATAAGATCACCTATCAATGTAACAAGCCTTGAACCTTCGGAGATTGTTTCCAAGAATATTAAAGCTTTGTTTATGGGTGGAGTATCAGAGGAAAATTCAGGCGAAAAAATTACGGTTGTCTTTAAACGACTGTACGCAAGTAATGTAATTAGGCACTCACCTTTAAATATTTGCTTTAACAATAAGGTATATAACAGGTTAATGACCGATGTTTTAAGCATTCCTGATCAAAATGATGTTTGGTTTAATAATGGTGCTTTGTTTTTTAAATCGTTTAAGCTTGCTAATGAAATTCTGAGCCTAGGTAATTATTATCGAGTTGCATCAACTCCAGACTTAAGAAAGTTTGCTAATAAAGTTACCATTAAAGGGATGCCAGACTTTGAGACTAAGGCTAATTCTAGAATTCGTAGACTGGTTGCGATCATAAATGATCTTCATACCTTGTCAGATATATCAGCAATAAAAGACGCAGCACAAAGCCAAAAGATTAGCTTAGCTTTTGATGATCATGATCATTTGATTATCGATTTTTCTAATAAAACAGATGCAATGCTCGTTTTGGATTTCTTATCTGAAAACACATTCTTAGGTACATTTACCCATCAACGTCAGAGAACAAATAGCAAGGTGGCTTGCTAATGAGCGAAGAAAAGAACAAGCGAGGTCGTCCTTTTGTATCAGCTGAGCAAGCGAAGAATGTGCGCTTTCTAATAAATTGCACTGCCAAACAGGCTGAAGAAATAAAAAGACAGGCTAAGGCTGAGGGAAAATCTGTAAGTGCTTTAATGCTTGCTAGATTTTTTGAAAGTAAAGCAAATAGATCGGAAACAGATCGTAAATAGATCGGATATGTTACTTAAGAAAATGTGTGGAGCACATTCACTTGAGTATTTCGGAAATTCCGAACAAGTCCATCGTAAGAGAACAGGGCTCATCAATGTGATGAGCCTTTTTTTTGTTAGCAGGTGATTTTTAAGTGTTTGCCTTTCAACTCTAACAGCCCTACACCGAAATGCAGGGCTTGTTAGAGGTTTAAGCTTTAGATAAAATAGTTTGAGCTAACAAATCCTTGATCTCAGCATGACGCGGAATTATTAGCTTTTCACCTTTAGCGCTTTTCTAGATGTCATGATAAGCGCCTTTCATCTTTAGCTGTTTCTCTAGTTGTTAGTTTTCACTTGTTCGGAATTAGCGAACTACTCAAACCATGAGAATTTAGCTGTATACCTCTTTCAGCTATACACTGATTTGAAGTCAGATGAGGCACACTCTGACGCTGGCAATGTATCCAGCGCAACCATTTTGCTGACGTCAGCAAAATGGTTTTTACTTTTAACTTGTTGATTTATAAGCCCCCCCCCTGTTTTATACAGTTTTTTTTATTTAGTTGTAGTTTGATTGTCTATTGAATATAATTAGTTACACTTGTTTGTGATTTTTTGGAGTAACTAATTATGTGCGACCTTAACGGCATTATCTCAAGACAGGTGGCAATCTCTGAAGGTTGTGCGGAGCGCTTGCCACTTCCTATATTTGATACCTATGCTATTTGTAATTTACGTGGTGGCATTGGTAAAACATCGTTAGCATTTAATCTAAGTTATCTAATTGATCAAGCTCTGGTGGTGGATACATGCCCGCAGGGTAACTTGTCCTATTTTTACGATAAGGAATACTTTAACTCTGCAAAGTCTACCGTTTATGAAATGCTTTTACCTCACATTATTCCTGGTCTCGGTAATGCCTCACTGGTAGCGCAGAAAATAGCTGCAACCAATCCTTTTTTTAAGGATAAGAAAAGCTTTTTTATTTCATCATCTGACCGTTTGTATTTCTTTCCTACCCAGTTAACTACAGCAATAACACAAGCATCATCCTTGATAGGATCACAAAGAGAATACACAATAGATCACATCTTGTATTCGTTACGTGATGAGATTAAGAGGGAACTTAAAGAAACTAATACTAATAAGTGCCTGATTGATACCTCCCCATTCTTTGCGGGTGCTACTCACCTAGTTTGGCATGCAACAGATGCGCTAATAGTTCCCGTGCGTACTGATCAACAATCCATAAACTCCCTAAATTTGCTACTTAAAATCATGTCTGATCCCGCAGGAGAATTTAGGCGCAATATGCCCAGTGATTTGCACTGCCCTAAAATTCAATTAATCGTGCTTACTCATTGTGGGTGGTCTACTAAGAGGGACGCAAGAAATGAGCCTAATCAGCAAACAAGGCTATACATCTCACAAATCTATGACATTGTGAATAGGCATATCCAGTGCTTTACTACTAATGATCCAGCTAATCACATCGTCTTACTTGATGACTTCTTAGGAAGTGGGCGCATATCTTCTGCCCGCTCTGAGCCTATCGATTGTTTAATTAAGGGCGAGACTATGACTATTCACCGCACTAAGGTTGAAGTAAATCAGTCGGTGGATAAGATTAAGGCGCAGTTGAGATTTATCAATTCTTGTATTTGGTAAAATGATCGTTAACGGATCGTTTTTCTGTAATATGATGTATTTATGTACAGTGAAAAACTGTCTAAACCGATTAACAAACAAATTGTTTAGCCATTCTTCTTTTTTAAACCCACCGCGGCGGTGTATTTAGAAAAGTTTGCTGTATTGCGGTAACGTTTTAAACATGTGGGAGCACGTTCAGAATTGTTACCGAGAAACTGGGCTGTGTGAAAACACGGCCTTTTTTCTTTTTGGAAATAGGATTTTTAACGTGACTGAGTTTTTAGCAGCAGTGCCCTCGATAGCTGCGGCACTTGTTGCAGCGCTCGTTGCGTTTCTGCGTGGCACTTTAGCAAACCAACCGCCCACAGTCTCCTTAAGGCTGTGTGATGCCTTGATTTGTGGCTTAGGTGCAATGGCTGTAGTAATCATCATCCGCAACCATGTACCAAGCTATACAACAGGCGATAGCATAGCGATTGCTTTCGGCATGGGTTATCTAGGTGCGGGCAGAATATCAGAAATGGCCGTAAAGCTTGCCAAGAAAAAGCTAAAGATAGGTAATGATGATGAGTAAACAGACAAAACGCACATTATTCAAAAGTGCTTATTACTACATCATTGAACTAGGATTGTGTGCATCACTTTCGCTTACTGGTTACACGTGGCTTTACTTTTTGCTAACGATTTTCTTTGTGGCTGTCGTTTCTGGTGTCAACTCATCAAAATAATGGCGCTCTAGTTTAAGAGAGAAAACGGCATTCTGAGGGGTCTTACTTGTGTGGACTGGGTGCAGTTAATAGGTGCAACTCCTTTAAGCGCCAAAACCTTATTATTTACCTTTTAGGCTTCTTCAACTTAGGTGGCATACCGTCTTGACCTAATATCGGTGTTCTAAGCGGATTGTTAGGTTTAGGCGGTGGTGCTTTTGGTTGATTGTCTTTTGTCATTAAACCTCCTTACATGGTTTGATAGAAAATAAAAACTGTGGCAGATGTGACCAGGACTAAAGATATAACAGCTAAGATGCATTGGCATTTAAGCAGTCTGGCACGTTTGCTGATTAGCGTACGTTGCTCATCTAATACAAGTTGGTAGTTATCTATTAAAAAGCCTATTAGTTCAGCCTTTTTAGCAATGGCGGTACGTTCCTGAAATAAGGTTGCAAGGTTTGAATAATTATCAAGCGGAGCGTGTGTAGTTACTCTCATAAAGCTTTGAGATAAGGCAATGATGCCAAGTAACGCACCTAATAGCGCAGGCAGTAAACAACAGCCGAGCGTAATTAGAAAAACAATCTCCCTATTTTGTAGATAATCAAACAGCCAAGCAATAACGGCAATAAATGTAACGTTTAGCCAAAGATAAGTTTTTATCGCTGAAAACTGCTGTGTTTTGCTGTCGATACTAACAAGCTTTCTTTCATCTATTACCAGTTTTAAAACATTTTCGTAAGTTTGTAATTCATCCATAACGTCATCCTGATGTTGGCTGATTTTCTTAAATTGTAAGCTATGTATCTAACATTTGATTTGCCTATTACTGCTAATAAGCGCCTGATGCCAACTGTTCGCGGTGGAAAAATTGTGTTTATTAGCTCAAAGGAATATCGCGAATGGAAAGATACAGCATCACTTCAGATTAGATCCTTGCTTAGGCCAAACGGTGAACGCTTTACTAATGGTGAGCGGGTTAGGCTGACGCTAAAGATACACTTTGCAAACAAGATCCGCCGTGACATAGATAACTATGTAAAGGGCGCTCAGGATGTGCTAACTGATTGCGGTGTATGGGCTGACGATACGCAGGTAGATGAATTGCACGTGTATCGCTCAGAAGTGGCAAAACCTCCTTACGTGGAGGCTTACATCGATGCAATATAGTTGTCATTGTGTGGCTCTCATTAAGAACTACACAGGGTTAACCACTGGCGCTTATTACCACAATGGGCATTTTTTCATCGGTTATGGTCATAGGTGCGATAGTCGCAAGCTGAAGATTACGCCTCACGATGCAGATGTGATCCTACATAGCGATTTGCAGGAAATAAGCAAGCGATTAAATGAGCTTTTAGACGATAAGGGCTTATTGCTTACACAGTCGCAGTTTGATGCCGTGATTGCCCTAATCCACGACATTGGGATTGAAGAATTTAAACAGTCTAAAGCGTTTCACTATTTAAAGCGCCATAACTTGCAGGCAACGGCTGATCACTTTCTGGACTATGTCTATGAAACGCAAAAAAGTTACAAGGTTAGATACCCCTATCTAGTTGCTAGGCGTATGGCTCAAATAAAACTATTTTGGGAACAATGATGATGTATAACTCTGATTGCTATAAGAAAAGCGGTGCTAAGTTTTGCTTAGATGTTCAGCCTATTGATGCGATACGTTTAATGCCGTTTGATTTAGGCTGTGCTATTAAGTATCTATGCCGTGCAGGAAATAAAGGCGGTGAGCCAGAGGCTAAGGACTTACGCAAGGCTTTAGATTATCTCAATGATTATCTAGATAACGTTGTCGACTGCTACTATGGAGATGACTTCCTAAAGCTAGATACTAGGGCATTTTTAGCACTCAACGCTTATGCACATGCAAACCACTACATCGCCCTACTCTTTGGCGGAGCTGATGCTTTTGATGATTTCGATATCCGCGAAGTCATGATTGAAGAACTCAATATTTCAGCCTGTATCAGAGCTATTAAAAAGACCTTAGAAGATTTGCATGATGAATAGAACAGTGCTCCTTTTAGGCGGTGTCTTTGTCATTCTCTTTTTTACTTCCTTGTATCAGCTAAATGCTAAGAAAGCAGAAATTCAAGAGCTTAAAACGGCGCAGGCTGTGGCAAATGCTCAGGCAGTGCAACAGCAGGCCGAGACTGAATTTAAATGGCAACAAGGATTAAATGATGCACTGGATACAAGCAACATTGAACTTAAGAACGTGGAGCTTAATTATTCCACTGCTATCGCTGACATTGACAGCGTGCACGACAACACCGCAAACGATAGTAACAAACAAGTGCCCTCAAGTTCCCAGTCTCCCTGTATCGTTAAATCAAACAATGACGGTGGACGGAATACAGCGAGCCTCAGAGCTTGTGAAAAGTCAGTTCTTAGCTTTGCCAAAGAACGCGACGAATGCGCAGTGAAGTACAACACGCTGTTGAAGTTGTATCGACA
>CAVJLP010000076.1:7227-10953 GCA_963650525.1 Firmicutes bacterium CAG:534 | reverse complement strand
GTAAGAGTCCCATGACCTATTTTTATTAAAAAAAGGGATCGGGTAAACTGGGCACCGTACTCAGGAGGTACGGTGCTCTTTAACTTTTTAGGATGTAGTTTGATCTAGGCGGCTGTATGTACCGCCTTAGGTGCTAGAACTTAGAGTATTCTTTCAGATGCTCTGCAAAGAAGCCTGCAAAATCAAAGTCGTCTGATAAGGCCACTAAATCCCAGGATGTGACTTGTTTCTTCAAGCCTTCTATTCCTTCGTTGTAGGCCTTCTCAGTAAACTTTCTGTCAATGCAATGCTGATACAGGGCTCTGCTGTAATGGGCTAAGAACTCTGCAGGATACTGCACGCCAATTTTCTGCAATGTACCAAAGACTGTGAATATCGTGCATAGATCTTTAATACCTTGCTGACTGGTTGAATGATAGGAGTTCTTCCTCAATATTGTGATCCTACGGATAGCCTGCTCTACTCGATTAGAATCAGGCGGGATCATGGGATCATCTAAGTAGGTGCCAAACTTTTCATGGTTGCGATACCAATAGGTAGCAACTTTTGAATATACGTCACCACGCTTTTCCTGATAGTTTCCTTTTTTGTTCAACACCATATGGCGATGAACCATCTCGAGCATAATGGCATCTATATTCTGCATGAGCTTACGCTCACGCAGGCGTACCTTTTGGATCTGCTTTAAGGCATTAGGACTATCACAGTCAACTGAGGCCTCTAGGGAGTAGATCTTACTTATGGCATTGAAAGCCCAGTACAGTAGCATACAGTCCTTGCCTTTATGATGCAGGCTCTTGATGTACTCAAGCCGTTTGTCATCTGGCATGGCCAGGAGTTCATCAGCCATTTTCTTAGGTTCTAGAGCTCTAATGATGTAGCGTCTGAAATGGATCAAGCAGTCCTGCACCTTTATGTCTCTTTCCTTTGCTAAGGTGTCATAGCCATTAAAGGCATCGCAAATAATGTATTTGGCCTTAAAGTCAGAGGTAAAAACTTTTTCTATAGACTTATAGGAGCGGGTCGGCAGAAAGTCATAATAGACATACTGCTTTTTTGACATTGCTACTGTGCAGGCACTAAGGATGTAGTTGGATTTACCTGGTACTACCTCATCAGGTACCGGCTCATTGTGATTAAGCTTTCTATCCTTATTCTTGTTCATGCAATTACCACGGCCTTGATTTTCTAGGGAGTGGTAAGGCGTGCCATCCATAATGACATACAGCTGCTCTTTGAGACGTCTTAAAATCTCATCGGCAAAAGGTCCCAGATAGGCACGAATGAAAACCTTTAATTCTCTTTGACAGGTAGTATGCCCAATACCATACTCAAACTGTATATCCCGAGCCATGCGAGTAAGAGGATTGCCACGAAAAATGCTTTCGCAAGCGAGAATGGCTGTCTTTAAACCAATCTCAAAGTCTGGCTGAATAGGTACATCCTCATTGTCATTTAAGCGTACATGCACATGACCGCATTCTGGGCAAAACATGAAATCATGAGCTGTTTCAATGAATTCAAACCTATTCTGCAATCCCTGTTTGATATTCAGGAACCTGTGCTTGAGATCATATTCAGTCAACGTATAAGGCTTATGGCAATATGGACACTCTACGTCCTCTTGCTTGGCCTTTCCTTTAGGATGAGGATGCTCATTGCGTGAGGGTGTCCAATTTTTTTTCTGTCGACCTTTTTTAGGCTTGGGAGCTTTTTGATCACTTTCTGGGATGGCGGTATTACCAATATCAGAAACGGCTTCACCACAGGCGCCAATGTCTTTTGGCTCGAGCTCTGCTATAACCTTATCAAAATGTCTGCCTGCTGCCTCCATGGCCTTCATGTACTGCAGTGAGGCTTCGGTCACTATAGATGCAACACTGGCTGCTGCATTTTCAGTATTTTCTGCATTCTGCTTCGCATTGGCATCAGTGCCGTCAGCTTTGTCATTAGAGTCATGGGCGTCATTTTCAACATCATCGCTTTCAACGTTCACCTTGCTGTCATTAAGATCACTACCAGAGCCAAATGCCAACCCTTTGTATACTGAGGCGTATATGATCCACTGTCCAAATTCCTCATATACTTTCTCTAACTGCTCTTCGACGGTTAATAAAGAGGCCTTGTCAAATACTACATATTCTTTCTGAATACGTAATACCAGCTCCTTCATCATCTCCATGCGTTGTTGGTTAAAAATGGAAATGTTTTTAAGTCTGTCTTCAAGCTCTTTTGCCTTCTGCTCGGTAGTGGCTAACTTCTCTTTTAGCTCCGCATTTTTGCTTTCAGCTTTAGCCAGCTTTTTCTCAAGCTGAGAATTTGTAGGCTTAGCCTTTAAAGAAGCAATTTTCTTCTCATAGGAAGCAGCAAGCTTGGATTTATCATCCATAGCATGCTTGGCTTCTTTTTCAAAGTGAGTTGCTTTGGCATTAGCAGTCTCAAGTAGCTTAATAAGCTCCTCTTTACTTAGTTTTTGCAAATCACTTGTAGTAGCGTTTTGGACCATAGCAAGGTATAGAATATAGTTATAAAAATGACGTTATCTAATAACGCATATTATAACAAAATGCGTTATTAAATACCAGTAAAAATACAAATATTTTTACTTTATATCACATATAACTATTTGATCTATTTAGATCTTTTATCCAAAACTATACGAATTACGATACACCTCCAGACGTTCTCCATCTAAAAAGCGTTCAAGCTCATCTTTGGTGAGTGTTTTCTTGGCCGGACCATCAACTTTTGTCATAAACTGCTCAAAGGTTCCGGTATTTAATTTTCTGGTTATTACTACAGATCCTCTGTCATCTTGGTGGATGATTTTGGCAAGGTGCTTGCTCCTTGAGATAAAGACTACCCAGTCGTTGCCGGCTGATACATCTATCCCCAGATATGTCTGAGCAATATTAGAGAGCTTGTAAAAGCCATACCTGAGATCACTGCGTACCAGCACTAGGCTTATATTGCCTTTTGAGAAATCAATGTGCATGACGAGCCTCCGTGGTGTTCTCTAGCTGACTTAGCAGGGATGCCAGAGCCTTGGCTGGATCATGACAGGCAAAGGTGAATTTCATCCCTTTAAACTCGGTGATCAGACATCGGGGTGGAATAAATTGAATCATCGCTGTTGGTGGCGCTACTGAAGTAACAGGAGCGGGAATTTGGGGAGCTACTGTAGAAGGCTTTGTGTCAGATAAGATCTCCCCAAGATCACAAACTCTGACAGGATCAGGTGCTGATGGTGCTTGAGACTCAGGCTCTGCCTGGGTAGCAGATCCGGAGCAAGTCTCTTTAGCCTCATCATCATTTGATTGTGATACAGAGGAACCATTGTCATCTGGTGACACAATTTCCTGAAGTTCCGCAGCCATTTGCTCTTCTGCCAAGAGTCTAGCGCGCTCATTCTTGAGATGGGCAATCACTGTAGGACGAGATAAAATATGATCATAGATGCCACAGCGATGACAGAAATCAACGAAGCTCTCTGCGTAATATTTCCTCATGCTTAAACCAGAAGCAAGGAAATCCTGATACATCCCAGCCCAGTCGATGGCTGCAGATGATCTCTTCGCTCCTTTGTAATTCATAAAAAAACTCCATCAAAATTCGATGAAGGTATTGTCGCCGATCAGATTTTTTGGCGCATTCAGGTCATGGGACTCTTACTAATTTTCTTGCAATTTCATGCATTTATTTTCTTGCCCTTCTATGCAATAAAAA
>CAVJLP010000076.1:0-7177 GCA_963650525.1 Firmicutes bacterium CAG:534 | reverse complement strand
CCCCCACCCACACAGTCACCGGCTAGCCGGTGACTGTGTGGGTGGGGGGGAGAGAATTGCTGTTCCTTTGTGATCTTTAACCTCAGTGCGTTTAATTCTCTGCCATCTGAGCATAATCTTGCCCTCCGGCGGCATCGCTATCCGATGTCATAATTTATGGAGTATTTATGCTTCCTAGCAAAGATATCCAAATGATCCGACGCATGCATGATCTTGAACACCTGTCTATCAGGCAAATCAGCAAGCTCACAGGTATTGCTCGTGAAACTATCAAGAAATACCTTGATCATCCCAATGCAGATCTCATCATCAGACCTAAGCAAAAGCGCAAGTCCAAGCTTGATGTCATTCCCGAGAACGTGCTTCTAGATATGTACGAAAAGGCTCATGGTAATACCGTAGTCTGCGCTCGTCTCATTGAAGAAGAATATGGGATCAAAGTTGATCCCAGCACCATCTACAGATTCATGCTGTCACGTTATCCTGAGCTTGTGGTTAAACCCAAGGCTGAGATCAATACCTTTGAAGTTGAGCCTGGTGAGCAGTTACAAATCGATTTCGTCTGGATTAAGGTTCTTTTCGATGGAGATCTTGAACCTACTGATATCCCTCTGTTTGAGGCCACTTATTCATGGTCTCGCAAGCTCTATGTACGAGTGTGTCCTGACATGACGCAGGCTTCATGGCTGTTATCTCTGAGCGACTGCATGCTCAAGCTAGGGATCCCTAAGCAGGTACTGTGTGATAACGATGTAGCACTGGTTAAACGTACGCCAAAAAGAGAATTTACTTCTGCGTTCAAATGGTTGTGCGACAGTCTGGGAGTGTCCATGCATGCCTGTAAGCCTTATCACGCCCAGACCAAAGGTAGGATTGAGCGAAAAGGCAGGTACATCAAAGAAAATGCCTTACCAGGATTCCAATATAGTGGGATTAAGGATAGGAATGATCTGCAGCAGAAGTTGGAACGCTGGATCCTAAAGGTGGCAGATCAACAAAAGCTCGCTAATGGCCTAACTGTAGGCGAAGCTTACAAGCAGGAATGCAAGCTTCTAATGCAACCATCACCTAAGCAAAGAGAGGTGCTCAAAATCAAATGTGGTGAAGTTCAGGTAAATGAATGTGCCCAGGTAGACATCTATGGTCAACGCATAAAAGTTGACTATGCGCTTAAGGATCGCAAGTTCTTTGCTTATTTCAAGCCCGATGGCAATGGTGTTCTCTGTACTTTTGATGGGGCTCACAGCTATCCCATCTCCATACCTGCAGATGCCATGCGTAATCATCGCTTTGAAGACAAATTTCAAGGCTTTACCCAAACAGATCTTTTTGATCAGAGCTTTGACGAGCCTGTGTCAACAGAAGATCCCAAGCAAACCAAGCAAAAAAGCGCATATATGCAACATTTAGCTGCTCTGACAGGAGAATAATTCCTTATGTATACAATACAAAATTTAGCTCATGAAGAGCTGTTAAAGCTTTGTAAAAAGTTGAAGCTAGGCCGCACCGTGTGTGGAAATTTAGACCAGCTAATCAGTGATTTAACCGAGCAGAATGCCTCTCCTCGTGAGTCCATTGCCACACTGCTTAAGCTTGTCTGTGATGAACGTGATGAGAATAAGCGTCGCATGTTATCTACCATGGCTTGTCTGCCCTCAGAGGCTACTCTCGACAATTTTGATTTCTCCCGCTACCCAGCAATAGAAATTCAGATCCGAGAGCTCGCTGAATGCCGTTTTGTTGAACTTAATCAAAACATTGTGTTTCAGGGAGATCCAGGCCTAGGTAAGACCCATTTAGCCTGTGCCTTAGGCAGAGAAGCCATAAAGAAAGGTTACAGCACTTTATTCGTGACAGCAAACGAGTTGCTATGCGTGCTAGACAAGGCAAGACGCGAGAGCCAGCTTGTCGAGCGTGTAAAAAAGCTTAATCGCAACAAGGTTCTCATCATAGATGAGCTTGGCTATCAGTCTCAAGCAATTTCTGATGGAGAATCACTCATGTACTGTCTCATTAATGCACGCTACAAAACGGCAAGCACCATAATTACCACAAATCGTAAGCTCGTTGAATTGCCTATGATCTGGGGTAAGGATTACACCACCGGACAGGCTGTGGTGGATAGAATAATGGGCAATACCAAGCTCATCAAAATGACTGGTAAAAGCTACCGTCTGAATGGTCTACAGATGATTGAAATGAACATGAATAATTCATAGAAAATCTGAAGCTGAAGGGGGGAACGTATACCCCCCTTTTTTGGGGAAAATTACAAAAAAGAGGCAAGATTTTTAACGCAGGGTGGCAAACTTTTTAACGCAAAAAATGGCAGGATTATTATTGCACTCTAACAAACACTGAAAAGTTTTTACCGCACTGTCTGCAACCTTTGATAATAAGCGGGTTGTGTCCCGGTGTATTTTTCCATTCAGTTAAGAGTTTTTCTATTTTTCGCTTTAGCATCGCAGTTACCTACAATCGTTTTTTGGCTCTTCATCAAGCACAATGCAAAATCACAATTTTTTATAACGACTTTTCTTAACAAATAACAACTTTTTCAAGCGACTTTTATTAACAAGCAACAACTTTTTCAAGCGACTTTTTATATTAAGTCTTAACAGATTATTCTGATCACGCTTGGATGAATTCTTTATTCAAGGAGCGGTAGCAATTTATTTTCAACACACTCCAACAGCTCTAAAAGATTTACGCCAGATATTTAGAGAGTATTCAATAAGCTTTGTAGCAATCACCCTACAGATCCAAGGAAACTGTAACGCATCACATTGAATAGCACTCAAGTAGCAAAATTCACTGCATCAAAAATACAAAAAGGCAGGAATTACCCTGCCTTCTCTTATCTTTAATGCTTAAATAATTACTTATTTAAAGCCTGAGATACCTGAACTGCGATAGCAACAGTTGCACCAACCATAGGGTTGTTGCCCATACCCATGAAGCCCATCATCTCAACGTGAGCAGGAACAGATGAAGAACCTGCGAACTGAGCGTCAGAGTGCATACGACCCATGGTATCGGTCATGCCGTAAGAAGCAGGACCTGCAGCCATATTATCAGGGTGTAAGGTACGACCAGTACCACCACCTGAAGCTACAGAGAAGTACTTCTTGCCCTGCTCAATGCACTCTTTCTTATAAGTGCCGGCAACAGGGTGCTGGAAGCGGGTAGGATTGGTGGAGTTACCAGTAATAGAAACGTCAACACCCTCGTGATGCATGATAGCTACGCCTTCACGAACGTCATCAGCACCATAGCAACGTACAGCAGCACGCTCAGAATCGGAGTACTTGATCTCCTTAACAATGTTGAGCTCGCCAGTGTAGTAATCGTACTTGGTCTGAACATAGGTAAAGCCGTTGATACGGGAGATGATCTGAGCGGCGTCCTTGCCCAAGCCGTTTAAGATAACGCGGAGAGGAACCTTACGGGCCTTGTTAGCGTTACGAACGATACCGATAGCGCCTTCTGCAGCAGCGAAGGACTCGTGACCTGCTAGGAAGCAGAAGCACTTGGTCTCATCGCGAAGCAACATGCCGCCTAAGTTACCGTGGCCTAAACCAACCTTACGCTGATCGGCAACAGAACCCTTGATGCAGAATGCCTGCAAGCCGATACCGATAGCCTCAGCAGCCTTATCAGCCTCTTTGCAGCCCTTCTTCAATGCAATAGCAGCACCTACAGTGTATGCCCATGAAGCGTTCTCAAAGGCAATACCCTGGATCTCTTTAACAGTCTTATAAGGATCAAGACCGAAAGAAGCGCAATACTCTTTGCACTCTTCAACTGATTTGAAGCCGTACTCTGCAATCACTTCATTGATGTGATCAATACGGCGCTCATAACTTTCAAATAATGCCATGATTTCGCCTCTTACTCTTTTCTAGGATCAATGTACTTAGCTGCAGTGTCCCACTGACCATAGTGGCCCTTGAGCTTCTCAACAATCTCGGAAGCCTTAACATCCGGATTATCCTTCAAGGCTGCCATGAGCTTGCCTAAGTTGACGAACTCGTAGCCGATGATCTCGTTGTCCTTGTTCAAGGCAACGCGGGTAACATAACCTTCAGCCATCTCGAGGTAGCGAGGACCCTTAGCAGAGGTTGCGAACATGGTGCCAACCTGTGAACGGAGGTTCTTACCAAGATCTTCTAATGAAGCACCGACAGGGAGACCATCATCAGAGAATGCAGTCTGGGTACGGCCGTAGACGATCTGGAGGAAGAGCTCACGGTAAGCGGTATTGATTGCGTCACAGACTAAGTCGGTGTTCAAGCCTTCAAGTAAGGTCTTGCCGATCAAAATCTCTGATGCCATAGCAGCAGAGTGAGTCATACCAGAGCAGCCAATGGTCTCAACCAAAGCTTCCTGAATGATACCGTCCTTGACGTTTAAGGTCATCTTGCAGGCGCCCTGCTGAGGAGCACACCAACCCACACCGTGGGTCAAGCCGCTGATGTCCTTGATTTCCTTAGCCTGAACCCACTTACCCTCTTCAGGAATGGGAGCAGGACCATGGTATGCGCCCTTGGCAACAGGACACATGCCTTCTACTTCTTTTGAATAGATCATTGATGGTACCTAGTAATTATTATTAATAGAGAAATCTCAATTTCGAAAAGTCCTAAAAGGTCTTCAAGAAATCAGTGAAATTATATAGCAAAGTACGGGTAGATTGCAGATCCAAACGTGAATTTTGCACGTTTTGGGAAAGTGTATTGACTAAGCATCTAGCAAAAACCTTCAAAAAAATTGCCAAATAATGGCTTAGCATGAGGCATTAGCGTATTTTTAAAGGCCCAAACAAAAATGCCCTGACACCTAACAAATGGCATATATCTGCCAATACTTAAGATAAATGGCTTTTTTTAGTCCAAAATATAAGACAAAGTTTATGTAAAAGTGCACCAGCACAGTGTTTTTCTGCTATTATCCGTAACTATCATACAAACATATTTTTGAGAAAAAAGCGTAGATTACTCATGCCTTCAATTTTAAAACCGCAGCAGGATACCACCATCAGCTGGTTTCTGTCTCAGTGCCATATTCACAAGCACCCTGCTAAATCAACCATAATTCACGCAGGTGAAAAAGCCGAGACTCTCTACTACATTGCCAAAGGCTCTGTAGTAGTTTTAATCAAGGATACCGAAGGTCACGAAATGATCCTCACCTATTTAAATCAAGGTGATTTCATAGGTGAAGTAGGTTTGTTTGATCAAAGCCCGGTTCCTACCCGTTCTGCCTTTGTCAAAGCTAAGACCGCTTGCGAAATTGCCGAGGTTTCCTATTCTAAATTCCGTCAGCTAGTACAGGTAAACCCAGAGATCCTGATGCGTCTTGCCTCACAGCTGTCACACCGTCTGCAGATCACCTCATCTAAGGTTGGTAATCTTGCATTTATGGATGTTCAGGGACGCATTGCCAACACCCTCATGAATTTAGCGCATCAGCCTGAGGCCATGACTCATCCTGATGGCATGCAGATTAAGATCACCCGTCAGGAGATTGGTCAGATCGTCGGTTGCTCCCGTGAAACAGTCGGCAGGATCTTAAAGATGATGGAAGAGGATCACCTGATCACCGCTCACGGTAAGACCATTGTGATCTTCGGTGCTCGCTGATTTTCAGTATTTATCAATATCCCCGGCCAAGATCCGGGGATTTTTTATGTATATACACGTTAAAATTTTTCTGGACTTCATCTTAATGCTAGAATGTTCAGCAAAGTTGAATTTAGATTTAAGGAGCTAACAATGGCATCACTGCTTGAGCGCGGGATCCACTCATTTAATAAAGAAGATCTGTTGGCATGCAGCCGCGGCGAGCTCTTTGGTAAAGGCAATAGCCAGTTACCTGCTCCCAATATGCTGATGTTCGATCGCATCACCGACATTCAGAACGAAGGTGGCGATTTTGGTTTAGGCTATGTCAAAGCCGAGATGGATATCAATCCCGATCTCTGGTTCTTCAAGTGTCACTTCCCAGGCGATCCGGTCATGCCTGGTTGCTTAGGCCTAGATGCTATGTGGCAGCTAGTAGGATTTTTCCTAGGCTGGCGTGGCGGTCCTGGCAAGGGACGTGCTCTTGGAGTTAACAAGGTAAAGTTCAAGGGTGAAGTTTTGGACAATGCCAAGCTAGTCACCTATCAGATTGACTTTAAGCGCATCATTGAGCGCGGTAAGCTCATCATGGGCATTGCCGATGGTAAGGTCTTTGTTGATGGCAAGCACATCTATACAGCAGAGGATCTGCAAGTAGGTCTTGTTCCTCCTGAGGCCAACTAAGAACTTATATCTCTAAAAAAGGCTCCATAAGGGGCCTTTTAGTTAAAGGCATATAGCTTTTAAGCTTTCTTCTTAAATGAGATCTTAGCTTAAAAAATAACTGCTCAATCCTTAGCCGTCATTATGGATAAGCCTTTATTCATCGACGCTTTTATCACTTCTTGTTAAACAAAACCATGTGCAACAAAACGACGCTTTGCTAATGCATACACCATTGCTATGCGAATAAGCTCTTTGCCTTGTGCATTGCTTTCCCCATAATGCCTACTTTTGATTTGATCGATCGCTTCATTGAGCTTATCTTGGGCGTTATTTTCATTATCAATAGTCTTTAACTCTATAACAAAATGCTTTTTACCTATGTCAAACTCAAGATCGCTTCTTCCATAGGCATTATGTAGCTCAGAATACACCTTTACGCCAGCTCCTTTTATATAGAAGAAGAGAGATGAACGTAAGCTTGCTTCATTTGTTATAGGAAAGTTCTGATAATCAATACCAATTAGAACGTTGTTTAAAAGCTCAGGTATTTCCTCAATTGGGTTACCATAGAAAAGCTCATCTGCTGCCAAATAGCCATCTTGTAAATATGTTTTTTGGCCAAAAATCTTATCCATGTACAACTTTGCCATAGAATCAGCAACCTCAATATTAGGATAATTCAATACGGCTGTTGTTCCTAATGGACTTACACGCTTAATAGTAAGATAGCCTGTTTGATTTAATAAAACATAGTCCTCAAGATCATTTAGCTCCCTTGATGAATTCAAATCATCCATTGAAAGTTTTATATCATGACCATAATAATTTGGATCTTTTAACGCATGACCTGCAATATAGTTTAGTAATATTGATGGCCTACCACCTGTTTC
>CAVJLP010000075.1:0-10968 GCA_963650525.1 Firmicutes bacterium CAG:534 | reverse complement strand
TTAAAGTGCGTCGTGATGAAAAAGGAATTATTTCCATCGGACTTAGAAATTTTCTTCTGGACGAAAACAGCCTGAGGTTGTAAGTAACATTTTGGGGATCATATGATTTTATAACATCGCACTTAATTCCCTGATCGTAATTTAAGATTTTCTCCACTGAACTTTCAAAATTGTCAGCTTTTATGTGGAGAAAATGCGCTATGGCTCTAACTCTCTAAGGATGCATCTTGAAGCACTATTAATTCATCTTTAACATTGTGCGAGAACATCGGTTTAAAAGAACCAGAATAAAAAAAGAGTTTGATACCATGTTTGATATTGCCTTATCCTTTGACAGCCTGTTTCCTTTTCTAATTGTGTGCCCTTTGGCGCTTGTTGCAGGCTTTGTTGACGCAATTGCAGGTGGTGGCGGATTAATTTCATTACCTGCGTATTTAATTGCCGGGATCCCTCCGCATTTGGCTTTGGGAACAAACAAGCTAATGACTACAATAGGTTCTACGGTAGCAACGATCTCCTATATAAGGGCCGGCTATGTAAATTTTCTTCTGGCCGCATGCTGCATTCCCTGCGCCTTCCTAGGCTCAATGCTAGGATCGATGCTGGTGCTTTATATAAGTGTTATCTATCTTAGATGGTTGTTATTAATTCTTCTACCACTTACAGCCCTTTTTCTTTTAAAAAAGAAGACCTTTGTATCAGGTGGTAATCCCCAAAGCAGGGGCAGGATTTATGCTTGTGCCATCATAAGCTCCTTCATACTTGGCGCTTATAACGGCTTTTACGGTCCTGGAACTGGTTTATTTTTAATTTTGGCGCTTACTTCCTTTGCTGGGATGAAGCTTACTGCAGCTAACGGACTTACTAAGATGATCACCTTTTCATCCAATATTGCTGCTGTAGTGGTATTTGTGTGGCATGGTACGGTGTTATTTCCGCTTGCGCTGATGGCTGCCTTATTTAGTGTGACCGGCAATTATCTTGGATCTTCGTTCTTTTCAAAAAAAGGAAGCTCGGGGTGCAGGGTGGTAATGTTGCTAGTTATAGTAATTTTTATGATCCGTGTCATATATGATTTGATGTGACGGTTTTGGGGTTTTAAAGCTGGCTACAAATATGCATATAAAACCTAAAAAAGTATCTTTAATGTTGCGAAAAAAATGGATGCTGACAGTTTGATGTCAAAGCTTTGTTTTATGGCCTTTTTGATTTGAAATGTATTTAGGCATATATCCATACGGCATTAAGTGATAGGAGAGATAAGTGAAAATATTTTCTAAAATTGGACTTGGATGCTGTCTTATATTAGGTGTGGCAACCACTGTTGTTAATGCAGAAAATTTGACGGAAGTTCGTAATGCCTTTTTCCCTCCTGTTCCTGATAACTGGACTCAGAAAATTGAGAATAATACTGTTATCTATAGCGCTCCAGTGTTAAAGCAGGGAGAGGCGCCGCTCTCTATAATCAGACTTACCTACTCGCGCGCAACAGCTGAAAAAACTGCCGAAAACCTCATTGATGATTTTATAAAGCTTAAACATTGTGAAAATAAGCAACAGATAGGCAAGGATTTTTACATGACCTCATGTAAGCTTGCCAAAGTGGATGCAATTTTTGTGGGCGAAGTAAACAATATGTATCGTATTGAGGTACAGGGGGTGTACACCACTGAGGCGAAAAATATTGTTAATAAGTACCTAAATGATATTGTGAAGGGGAAGCGGACTTTTAAGGACAGAACCGTTGCCGACAAAATAGCAGGGGATGAGCAGTCATCCTCCAGTGCTATAAAGGGATAAAAGAAAGGAGATCTTGGGATCTCCTAAACAGCTGATGTTTATTAACTAATCACGAAGAACCGGGATCCAAGTGCCGTCATCGTGTTTGATCATAAAGACATGATCGTTATCTGTAGAGCGGTTACCAAAGATTAAAATCATTCTGACAAACGCAAAGGTACCATTGTCTTTTATCTCGGTTTTAACAACCTTGATATCTTTAAGACCACCAAGCTTCTTAGCCTCTGCATGTCTGTCCTGATAGATCTTGGCTAACACCTGAGTCTTAATCTCAAGGGCGGTGCGCTCGGCATCTGTTTTGGGGACGGTTCTGTCAATTCTTGTGATCTTGAAAGCCTCTGGAATATCTCCATCTAAAATTGCTTCCATATAGGCTGTAGCACAACCTTCGGGAGTTTTAAGATCCTTACAACCACTAACTCCTAGTGCTGCCATACAGAAAACAGCTGCCGTCAGCGCTTTCTTAAACATATAAGATCCCTTTAATTAGTTGATGATAATACTTGTATACTAGAAGTAGTATTTTACACTATTGTGATAGTGCCGGGACCCATTCTCTATTGTATTTATTTACTTTAACTATTTCTTTATGATCACTTTTATTAGGATCTTTGAATTTGATCACAACATCTACTTTTGCAGTTGTTTTATCAGTATTAAAGACGGATCTTTCACAGATGATCTTACGTATTCCTCCTGCGGCATCGGCTTTTTCCTTAAGAGCAAGAATATACGGCCTAAAGCTATTAGCAAGATCTGCTTCATTGAGTTGTTTTGCCTGTAATGAGGATAACTGCTTTGCAACCTCGATTACATCAAGATAGCGATTAACATCTCCTGAGAACAAAGCCTCTACATATTTATAGGCTACATTTTCAGCTGTACCGTCAATACTACTTTGTAAAAAAGGCTCGGCCTTGGTAGGCTCATCCTTGGTACATCCTGAAAGAGTTATTGCCAGTGCTGTAATAGCAATAACTAAGAAGTTTGATTTCATTTTTTACGCCTTGTAATGCGTATCTATAATAATGTTCGTATTATAGTTGTATGGAATAAGGATCGAGCATTTAATGACACATTTTTTGTATAAATGTTATGTTACAGGGATTATTTTACTTAAATTGTCATACAAGAACGCCTCTAGATGCATTAGAGTGCATGTATCTTTTAAGTAGGTAAATAAAAAATAGAATAGAGCTTAATGTCTGTATTGAATAAAGCCACCTCGTTTAGGAAGTGGCTCTTAATGTAGGATATTTGATAGATTTGATTAGATCAGAGCAATACCATGGGATTCACATTGTGCACGCATATCATCTGGCCAGATAGATGCCTGAATTTCACCAATATGGGCCTTATGAAGCATTACCATGCACAAACGGCTTTGACCTATACCACCGCCAATGGTGAGTGGTAGCTCACCTGCTAGAAGTTTTTTGTGGAAGTAGAGCTCAGCGCGCTGCTGCTGTCCTTCAAGCTCAAGTTGCAGTTGCATGGCCTTCTCGTCAACACGAATACCCATGGAGGAGAGCTCAAAGCTGCGGTTTAGCACTGGATACCAAATTAAGATATCGCCGTTTAGCCCCTTGCGACCATCCTCAGCAACCGTAGTCCAGTCATCATAGTCAGGAGCACGGCCATCGTGCTTTTCACCATTTGCAAGAGCACCACCGATCCCGATGATGAAGACTGCACCATACTTCTTGGCAATGAGATCCTCACGCTCCTTGGGAGTCTTGTCAGGATACATAGCCAAAAGTTCTTCTGCATGGATAAAGGTGATTTCCTGAGGAAGGAAGGGCTTAAGCTGCGGGAAAGCATCGCAGGCTAGGTATTCAGTTCGGAGCATGGCTGAGTAGATACGGCGAACTACATTCTTTAAAAATGCAACCTGTCTTTGCTCGCGGGTAATTACAGCTTCCCAGTCCCACTGATCAACATAGAGGGAGTGCAGATTATCAAGCTCTTCGTCTGCACGTACTGCATTCATATCAGTATAGATACCATAGCCAGGCTTTGTCCCCATCTGTGCAAGAGTCAGACGCTTCCATTTGGCAAGAGAGTGAACAATTTCTGCAGGACGATCACCTAACTCCTTTACTGGGAAGGTGACCGGACGCTCAACGCCGTTTAGATCATCATTAATGCCCAGACCTCTTAAAACAAAGAGTGGAGCGGTAACACGGGAGAGACGCAGTTCTGTTGATAAATTCTGCTGAAAGAAATCCTTGATAAGTTTGATACCCTTTTCTGTCTGTTTTTTATCAAGAAGGGCCTTATAGCCTTCAGGAAGGATTAGTTTGCTCATTATTTTTACCTGTTTGGTCGTTATTTATAGTTGTAGTAAAAAAGCGGGGAACTAGCCCCGCCTTAAAAAGTTTATCAGTGGACGCGATCGCCGTTTTTAGCGCCGTCATCAACACTTAGGAGGAATACCTCAGATGCACCAGGACCTGCGGCAGTTACCATACCTTGAGATAAACCAAACTTCATCTGACGGGGCTTGAGGTTGGCAACTAATACCACCTTGCGTCCGACGAGCTTGGATGGATCTGAGTAGGCCTGCTTAAGACCAGCAAATACTTGGCGCTGCTCAAAGCCAATATCTACCTTAAGCTTTAAGAGCTTCTTGGCCTCTTTTACTTCCTCTGCCTCAATGATGGTGCCAACACGTAGATCGATCTTGGCAAAATCATCGATGGTGATTTCATCCTGTAATGGCTCGAACTCTGCTTTCTCCTCTTTAGGAGCACTTTGAGCTGCAGCTTGCTTCAAATCCTCCTTGGACTCTTCAATCATGGCATCAATCTGGCTCTTCTCAATACGGGTGTAGAGTGGCTTGAACTTGTTGATTACATGATCGTAAAGAGGCTTATCGGCATCAGCAAATAGCAGAGGATCGTTTAAGAATTCAGAAGCGTTCTTTGAAACCTCAGGTAGAATTGGAGATAAGAAGGTAATTAAAGCACGGAAGAGATTTAGACCGTCAGTGCAGACGCGCTGAAGCTTATCCTCCTGTCCTTCCTGCTTGGCAATTACCCAAGGGGCTTCCTTATCAATATAGCGGTTGGCTTCATCAGCAAGTTCCATGATGGCACGAACTGCATCACCATAGTTACGAGAATCATAGCCTGCAATCACAGCCTCACGGGTTTTTGAAATTAAGGATAGAACTTCTTCATTCCAAGGCTTGGCGGCAAGTTTGCCCTCAAAACGCTTAGTAATAAAGCCTGCAGTACGGGAGGCAAGATTGACTACCTTACCTACGATATCAGAGTTAACCTTAGCCATAAAGTCATCTAAGGACAGATCAACATCAATGACCTGATTTGAAAGCTTGGAGGCAAAGTAATAACGCAGGCTCTCAGGCTTCATGTGCTTTAAGTAGGTATGAGCCTTGATGAAGGTACCCTTGGACTTTGACATCTTTGCTCCATTTACGGTGACATAGCCGTGGACAAAGATATTTGAAGGAAGCTTCATGTCAGCAGCCATCAAGGTTGCAGGCCAGAACAGAGAGTGGAAGTAGAGAATGTCCTTACCAATAAAATGCACCATCTGAATATCGCTCTTAGGATCGATAAACGGAGCAAAATCAATATCGTGGGCAGTGCAGTAGTTCTTTAGTGATGCAAGATAGCCGATAGGGGCATCCATCCAGACATAGAAGAATTTATCCTCAGTTCCGGGGATCTTAAAGCCAAAGTAAGGGGCATCACGGGAGATATCCCATGGCTTAAGACCTGCCTTGAACCACTCCTCAAGCTTATTGGACATTTCCTTTTGGATTACGCCTGAATCCCTGATGAAGCTGTGGAGGAAATCGTTAGCCTTGGGAAGATCAAAGAAATAATGATCACTTTCACGTAAGACAGGAGTTGCACCTGAGACGGTTGAATATGCATCCTTTAAATCGGTAGGCTCGTAGGTTGCGCCGCATACCTCGCAGTTATCGCCGTACTGATCCTTGGCACCGCAACGAGGGCAGGTTCCCTTAACGAAGCGATCGGGGAGGAACATCATCTTCTGCGGATCAAAGAGCTGAGAGATCTTTCTTTTGATAATAAAGCCTTTTGCCTCAGCCTTTTTATACATTTCAGAGGAGATGGCTTCATTTTCTGGTGAATGAGTACGATAGTAGTTATCGTAATTTACCAAAAAGCCCTGTAGATCCTCATAATGAGATTTTGAGGTCTGCTCAATCATCTGCTCGGGGGTAATGCCAAGCTGTGAGGCCTTGATCATGACGGGAGTGCCGTGGCAGTCATCACCACACACGTAAAACACTTTATTACCCATTGCTCTTTGGAAACGAACCCAGATATCTGACTGGATGTGCTCTAGCATATGACCTAGATGCACAGGTCCATTGGAGTAAGGCAATGCATTGGTGACCAAAATAGTCTTATTGCTCATGCTGACCTCTAAAATCCTTATTTCTTAAAAATTCAATAACATTATATTTTAGCATTTTTATCATTATCATGGAAAATGCTAACAAAGCTAAGCTATGAAAACTTAATCTTTGTGCGGGACCAATAAAACTGCTATTCTTCTTGAGCTTAAAGCTTAATGTAGATAGATAGCGCTGATATGAGCCCTGTAGAACTTACACGGAATGATGATCATGAAAAGTACCATCTTGAAAAAAATTAAAGATATAGAACGTGACGAAAATATAAACATTCTTTTTGCAGTAGAGTCTGGTAGCAGGGCCTGGAAAATTGAATCACCGGATAGTGATTATGATGTGCGTTTTGTCTATGTACGTAAACGCGACAATTATCTGAAGCTAAAAACAGTTCGTGATGTACTTGAATATCCAATTGATGAGCTTCTTGATATCAACGGCTGGGATTTAAAGAAGGCTCTTTTGCTACTTAACAAATCAAATCCTACGATCATTGAATGGTTAAACTCTCCAAGTATTTATATGAAAACGAAATACTTAGACAGAATGCAGGAGCTACTACCGATTTGCTTTGATAAGAGCAGATCTCTTTATCATTATGTAAATATGGCGCGGAATAACTATCAGTTGTTTCTAACAGGTGATGAAGTGAAGGTCAAAAAGTATTTCTACTGCTTAAGACCGCTTTTATGTTGTGACTGGATTCTAGAACATAACTGCCCGCCTCCGCTTTCTTTTAATGAGCTTGTGCAAGCTCAATTGCCAGAATCTTTGCATGAAGATGTCAAGAAGTTGCAGGAAATTAAGGTTAATGTCCCTGAGCTCAAGGTTATTCCTCGCATAAGGGCAATACATCAGTATGTGGAGATGAGCATAGAGCATGTAAGTAAAATTCTGGAAAATTTAAAAAGTGACCATGAAGATCACTTAGATGTGTTAGAGCAGTTCTTTATAGATACTGTAAATCAGTGTTCATAGAGTGGAAATTTTATATTGAACATTTTGACAAGATGTTAGCTGACATTACTCTGTCAAAATTATCTATCTTCGTCTTGATGAGAACAGAGATCTTAACGGGATCTGGGATAAAACCACTGCTGTAAACATGATGATACAGCCCATAAGCTGCCTTAGGGTTAGATCATCTCCAAGCAAGGTTACACCAAATAAAGTACCCATTACAGATTCTAGTGAAAGGATGATCGTTGCAACTGTGGCATTAACTCCACGTTGTCCGACTATCTGTAAGGTATAGGCAACACCATTTGACATGATGCCACAGTAAATAAAGGCAGGTGCAGCGGCAATAAAATTTTCCAGGCTATCAAAGCCTGTGAGGCAAAGCATCATCAGACCTAAAAAGGATGCGACAAAGAACTGACCGCAGGAGAGCTCTACTCCGTCACAGAAGCGAACAAAATACGCAATTACAAGGATGTGAACTGCAAAGATCAAAGCGCAGATCAGTACCAAGGTATCGCCAGCTTGCAACACAAGTTCATTCTTGATACATAGCAGGTACAGGCCAAGGGTAGCCAGCATTGCGCATAGCGTAACTTTTAAGGAAGGTCTTGATCCGATAAATATTGAAATCAAAGGCACAAAAATCACGTAAAGTGAAGTGATAAAGGAGCACTTTGATACGTCTGTATAGACAAGGCCAAACTGCTGAAAGCTTTCAGCTCCAATAAGACAAGCACCACAGCAGATAGATCCTAAAAAAAGCATTTTTTTTGAGGATGTATGAATTTGTTTACCTTTCTTCTTTGCAAAAGCGCGGCGCATGTAGATAAGCGGCAGGAGAAAAAGACCACCTATCAAGGTACGGGTAAAGGTGAAGGTATAAGGGGAGACATGATCCATGCCTAGCTTTTGGCCGATAAAACCTGATCCCCAGATCACTGCTGTAATAAATAGCAGAAGGTACTGTCTAAACTGAAAGGCGTTCATAGCATTTCCATAATGAAATTGAGCGCCTATTTTACAGCAGATCTATCTTTTGAAAAGGCATTAAAAACTTGGTGCAGCCTATTTGATAACCGTGACATGAACTCTTACAGAGCGAGCTCTAGGGGATAGAAATACAGCCTGCAATGTACCTCTTTCCCCAAAGCTTTTATGCATCTGTGCCCAGAGAAAGTAAGGCGAGTTCAAGACAAAATCAGAAGGAACCGATCCCTGATCAAATCTAACATCGATAAAATGGCGGCCGTCATCGGTAAAGGAGAAGAGCTCACTTTCCTTTTGCTGAGTGAATTTGCCTCGCAGTAAGGCAAAATCACCGTCCTTGGCCTGATGTCTGACACCTTTTACTGTATTAGGTTGAACCACTGGGGCACTTTCACGTTTGGCAAGCTCTGGTGCTGAGTCCTCATCGGACATACAGGGAATTAAAAGACACAAGATAGCAGTCGCAAGTAGCGCCACTTTCAGTCCCGGCAGGAGCTTTTTTAAATTAAACAGCACAATAGTCTCCAAAATACAGTTGGCTATATTCTAGTGATTAAAAGACAGCGCAGACTTTGTATCGTTTCTTCATTCTTAAAGTGAGATTTTTATCAAAATTGCAAACTTTTTTTGTTGCACTGCATGACATTCTATGCATGTAAATTCTACCTAATAAAAGTATAATAGCGCCACTTTTAAATTGGAAAACGACGCAATCTATAAAAGGTTTTATAGGAGGAGCTATGGCTATTAACAGCAAAGTCCAAACCATGCCTTCTTTGTTTCAAATAAGCTGGCCTATTTTTATCGATCTGGGGCTACATTTCTCCACTCTTATTATCAATCTTTTTATGGTAGGTCTGGTGTCAGTTGATGCCGTAGCGGAGCTTACCGTAGGTAATCAGGTATTTGATCTAGGCTTCGTCCTGTTTAACTTTATTAATATTGGCGTATGCGTAGTTTGCGCTCAGGCTTTGGGTAATGGCAATAAATCCATGGTTCGTCGCGTGATCCATATGGGACTTGGGTTAAATCTTATCTGGGGCGCTACGGTATCCATAGGTGTTTTCTCCTTATCCGGGCTTATCACTTCACTTATGCATGTACCGCAGGAGATTTTAGAGAATTCCCATGGTTATCTGCAGATCCTAGCACTAAGTTTCTTACCTGAAGCTTTATGCCTGTGCTGTGCCCAGATCCTGCGTGCCTACGGCAGAACACGTGATTCCATGTATGTGGCAGCATTGATGAATGCTATTACAGTAGCTCTAAATTATGTCCTGCTCTTTGGTGCCTTTGGTATGCCTAAGATGGGGGTGCAGGGCGTGGCTGTGGCTACTGTTTTAGGTCGTGCTGTCTGTGTATTTGTCTTCTTCTTTATGATCCTAAAAGTTACACGTGTGCGTATTGTGCCGCGTTTCCTCTTTGTAATTAAGATGAAAATCCTAAAGCAGATGTTCAATATCGGTCTGCCAGGTGCTGGCGAAAATCTATCCTGGCATACCCAGTATATGTTTATGACCTCTGTTATTGCATCCTTAGGTGCGGTGTCACTGGCAACCCACGGCATTTACTTTCAGATGAGCATGATCATGTGCCTGTGGTCGATATCTATTTCAACTGGTACTGAGATCCTAGTTGCGCATTATGCAGGAGCTATGAAGCTTGATCTTGCAAACAAGCAGCTTCTGCGTTCAGTGAAGATTGGTTTTATTTTTACTGCTTTGCTTGCTATTACCGTTCCTTTGTTCTCAGGCAAGCTCTTCTTTTCATTTTTTACCGATTCAGAGGATGTATTGGCGCTTGCAACACCTATCTTCTTTCTAACTGCCTTTATGGAGCCAGGACGAGTCCTTAATATCATTATCATCAATTCACTGCGTGCCGTAGGTGATACTAAATTCCCTGTAATAATGGCCGTAATCTCCATGTGGGGCATCAGCGCTACATTAGGTACTTTCCTTGGACTTTATTGCGGTTTAGGACTGTTGGGAGTATGGATCGGTTTTTGTGCTGATGAATGGACCCGCGGTATTGCTATGTTTATAAGATGGAGGACCAAGGCTTGGGTAAAATCTGCCAAGAAGAATTACCGTGTTAATTTCATGAGGCGTTCAAATAATAAAGGAAAATAATGGAACACTACAATTACACTTTGAAGGGAACCTGCTCCAAAATTGTTGATTTTGATATAGACGATGAAGGCAGGTTGCATAATGTAAAGTTCTTAGGAGGCTGTGACGGTAATCTGAAGGCTGTGGGACGCCTTACTGAAGGCTTAGATGCCAAGAGTGCTGCAGATTGTCTTGAAGGAAATCTCTGTCGTAATAAAGGAACCTCCTGTGCCGATCAATTTGCCAAAGCAATACGAAAGGCCCTTTTGGAGAGATCAAAATAAGGCATGAGATAAGTATTCATGCCTAAAACTTAAAGTTGTAAAGGTTAGCCTACTACAGAGTAAATTCTAATCTCAGGTGCTGTGGCAAAATAAGGCTTCAAACCGACAACAACGTCGTTATTGAAAAGATCGCTTTCAAGATACGCCTTGGCATGTTCAACGCTGTCAAAGCCGTGAAGAACTTGAACGTCCTCGTCGCGAACTAGAAGCTCCTTGCTGACTGCACCTGCAATTTTGGTGAGGAAGGGATCACGGTAATCAAAGTAAACCTTAGCAGCCAAAGGACGATTAGCCTTGTCAATCTTCATGGTGATTTCAAGATAAGCTTTAGCCATAATTTATCTCCTAAAAAAGTAGAATTGAATGATGACTATAATTTAGGAGAATAACTTGCTCTAAGGAAGTTGTTAGG
>CAVJLP010000074.1:1539-11192 GCA_963650525.1 Firmicutes bacterium CAG:534 | reverse complement strand
ACAACGGATGTGCATTATAGAGATTTTATTTTTCTCGTCAACACCTTTTTTTAAATTATTTCCCCAAGTGGGGATCTCTTATTCTCCTCTAAGGCTTATAAATCATCTTTGATCAAGATCAAAAATTTTTATATTTTTTTATTTAAATAAATAAAAGGCTCCTGCCTGTACCCTTAATGGAAGAGGAAGGAGCCTGAGATTTTTTACTTAAGCTCTAAATTGCATCTTTAAAAAAGAGCATTGATCCTCAGCTGCATCATTATTTTTAAGATGAGATGCCAAACTGTTTACCGTCCAAGCACTGGGCTTAAAGGCTATTTCAGGCTCATAGTTTAAAAAGGCATTGACTATCTGTCCCTTTCCGTGTGCTACTTTGCATCTTAAGAAGATCTTGGAAATATCATCAAAACAATCAACAGTAACTGCAGTGGGATCAATGCTTACTATGCGATATATATAGCTGTCATGTCCTGCCAGATTCTGAATTACAAAAAGTCCGCTCTTATAGTGCGAAAGTAATTCCCCCAAAGTTAGAGGCGCGGTACGTCTAAATAAAAGTGCAGGCACATGCATTCCGTAAAACATAACGTTCTTATAAGCACTACAGGAGTTGATCTCCGCTTCATGCTCTAAAAAGAAATGCAAATTTGCAAAAAAGAAATTTCTGGCAGCATAGGCTTTTTGATTAAAAGCGCGGGAGAAGGCATGTAACTGCTCATCGCCAATGCATAGAAGCTGCTGTAAGCGAAGCATAAATGAAGGCTTTACCTTAAGACCCTTGTGAAAACGACTTATCACCCGTAGGGCGCAGGAGCGACCGCATATTGCAAAATGATCGGCCAAAAAATCATCTGAAAAACCTAATTCCTGCTGGCGCTTTTCAAAGAAAAGTTTTAATTCTCGATCAAAGCTGAAGGTTGTATCAGAGCGGGCACGGCAACCAAAAAGTCCATTTACTACAGCAAACTCAGACATAATGCTAACTCCCATTGTTTGAGGCCCATGTGAGGGAACTCTTTTATAATTGCGTTATTTTGTTAACGTTATAGTAAGTTTAATTTAGATTAAGTATATTTTCAATACGTGATTTTATATTTTAATTAAAATAAAGCTAACTATTTAAAAGAGTTGAAGATTATCTTTGAGAGCTAAAAAAAACAAAACCGGGCACTACACCCGGTCTTAAAAAAGGCAAAGCTTAGCTTAAGCCTTAAGATTTAATTCACCAAATACCTCATCTAGGATCTCAAGACCTAAGGCCAGATCACGCTGAGAGATATTCAACGGAGGTGCAAAACGCAATACATCATGACCTGCAAGTAAAATTAAGAGACCATGCTCAAAGCAACGTTTTTGGATCTCTGAGGCACGATTCTTAAAAGGCTCGGTAAGCTCCGCTCCGATTAACAGACCGCGACCGCGAACAGATGCAACCACACCATGCTTGTGTCCAAGCTTTAAAAGCTCTGCCATAAAGAAGGCGCCCTTCTCTCTTACATCTGCCAAGAAGGCCTCATCGCCCACCTTATCCACTATATGCTGACCTACAGCGCAAGCAAGAGGATTACCGCCAAAGGTTGAGCCGTGAGTACCAGGACCAAAGTGAGATGCGATCTTCTGTGAGGTCAAGACCGCTCCTATAGGAAGACCAGATCCTAAGCCCTTAGCGGCAGTTAAGATATCAGGCTTTACTGGAGTCTGCTCATAGCAAAAGAAGGTTCCGCATCTGCCGACGCCGGTTTGTACCTCATCAAAAATGAGCAGGGCATCATGCTTGTCACAAAGTTCACGTACCACCTTTAAAAACTCGGGATCGGCAGGAATAATACCGCCCTCGCCCTGTACCGGCTCTAGGATCACAGCACAGGTCTTATCAGAAATAGTCTTTTTAAAGGTCTCAAGATCATTGAAGGGAATATGCGTGATAGCGCCAGGCTTGGGACCAAAGCCATCTGAATAGTGATCCTGTCCTGCTACACACACAGAAAAGAAGGTTCTGCCATGGAATGACTGGCTAAATGCGATGATTTCATCCTTGCTCTCACCTACATTCTCAAAGGCAACACGACGGGCAAGCTTTAAGGCACATTCATTGGCCTCGGTACCGGAGTTTACAAAAAAAACCCTTTCAAAGCCTGCACGCGGCAAAAGCTTAGTAGCAAGACCTAAGGTGCTTTCATTGGCAAAAATATTGGAGCAATGTAAAAGCTTAGAGGCCTGCTTTTTGATAACCTTCTGTACTCCCTTGGGAGTGTGCCCTAGACATAAAACCGCAATACCTGCAGTTAAATCAAGGTATCTGCGACCATCATTGTCCTCAACATGACAGCCATGTGCCTTTTTAATCACCATGTTCATCGGCACATAGGTCGGGAACATCAAATCATCAAAATCTTCTCTTCTAAATTTCATAATAAAACCTGTTTTATTCAACTTAAATTATATATTCAAGCTTGGGATCTCACGAATATATGCAACTTCATCGCAACACTCGCGTTTTGGACAATTCTCACAATCCTTCATGATCTTCTCAGGCAAAGCCTCTCGTACCGTCTTGACAAAGCCCACCTTTGAGAAAAACTCAGGAGATCTGGTAAGGACAAAAACCTTTTTGATAAACATACGTCCGGCACGCTTTAGCAAAAATTCCACAATTGCCCGTCCCTGCCCTTGACGCTGTACTACAGGCGATACACCAAGAGATCTAATTTCTGCAAGGCCCGAATCATAAACATAGAGACAGGCACAGCCTACAACCTCATGATCACTGTCGCGTACACATACGGCAAAGGATTGAATATTACGCACGATATCGTTACGCTTACGCGGCAGATTCTGACCTGCCTGAGCCCAGAATTCGATCATCTTCATCAGCGCATCGACATCCTCCAAGGTAGCCTGACGCACAAAGAAGTTATGAGATTCCTGCTTTGAAAAGATCTTGTTTAATTCAACGATGGACTCAGTGGCCTTCATCATATCGTTTAAGGATAACTGTCCATGTCCGTACATAGCTGCGATCTTCTCAAAGATCTCATCCATGGTAAGACCTCTTAGCTCATCCTTGATCACAAAAGCCTGATTGCTAATGTTTGCCATCGGAATACTCCGGTAAATATTTACAGTAAGACAACTAAATCTTACGTTAAGTTAAAACAGAAAAAACAATAATACAGATACACTAAAGGCGCCATAACGACGCCCTTAATCATAAGACGAGGGCGGTACCAAGCCGCCGCCGCATAGAAACTGCGGAGGAGAGATCCGGATCATATACAGATCCGATGTAAACAGTAGCATTGATCTGCTTTGCAACATCAAAAGCAGCTCTGACCTTAACAGCCATGCCTTCAGTAATAACTCCCTGAGCTACCAATTCTTCAGATTGCTTACTATTTAACTGAGGGACCAAGGCTTTTTTATCATCTAAAACCCCTGGTACATCGGAGATGAAGTACAGAGGAGCCTTGAGCATTGCCGCTATACCTGCTGCAGCATCATCGGCATTGACATTATAGATATCACCGTGCTCATCCATGCATAACGAACAAAGCACTGGAGTCATACCACTATCGAGAAGAGTATTTAGGAATTTCGGATCACCGCTTTTTACAGTACCGACCATCCCTAAATCTGCAGAAAGCTGAGATACCTTAAGCATACCGCCATCAGAGGCCATTAAGCCTATGGCATTTAAGCCTGCACTTTGAGCTACTGCCTGCAGATGCTTATTGCACTGACCGCCAAGGGCTGCGCAAATATAAGGCATGTGCTCCTTAGGCGACACCCTCAGGCCGTTTTTCTTTTCAACCTTCAGTGAGAGTGCCTTAAACAGCATATCAACCTCAGCTCCGCCACCGTGAACGATCACGGTGCGGGTACCGCGCAACGATGAGAAGAGCTTTATAAGTTCCTCTGTTGCGCCTAAGGCCTTTCCGCTAAATTTAACTACTGCTGTTTCCATAATGTCGCTATTCTAGAGCAATCCTGCAGTTTCGTCAAAGCCAAATGCAATATTAAATACCTGCACCGCCTGTGCTGCTGCGCCCTTTAATAAATTATCAATGGCAGAGCTTATGACGATGTAGCCATCATCGGATACTGCCACTCCCAGATCGCAATAAGGTAGCATCTGCACATCCTGAAGCTTGGGTAGAGTCTTTTTAAAGCGTACCAGCGGAGTATGCTTATAAGCATTTTCAAAAATTGATACCACCTGAGCCTTATCAACCCCGGCCTTAAGACGTGCGGTCACAGTGGCCAAAATTCCACGCTTAAAGGGACCTAAGTGTGGAGTAAAGATAACCTCCGTGCCTAGATGCTCGGCGATCTCAGGCTGGTGACGATGAGTAAAGACACCATAGGCATTTAAGCTTACCTCACAAAATGAATTAGAAAGCTTAGCCTTGCGTCCAGCTCCGGTAACACCTGATACGGCATCAATAACCGGACGGAAGCTCAAATCTAACGCATTGGCCTTTAAAAGAGGCTTTAGTGCCATCTGGGATGCTGTAGGATAGCAACCAGGCAATGATAAGAGCATGGCATTTTTTATAAGGTTGTGATCAGTATGCTCAGGAAGAGCATAGACAGCCTTTTTTAAAAGATCCTCATGCTCATGGGCAAATCCATAGGCCTTTTCAAAGACACTGAGATCGGAGATACGAAAAGCTCCGGAGAGGTCAAAAACCTTTACGCCGTTTGCAACTAGAGCTGGTGCTACATCATGGGAGACCTTGTGATCGGTTGCTAAAAAGACAGCATCAGCACGCTTTGCGATATTTTCGGCATCAGGAGTTGCCTCTAAAGTAAGAGCACAAACTCCAGCTAGAGAGCCGTAAAGATCAGACATACGCTTGCCGAGATCGTCACTTTTTGCAGAAACAAAAACACCTGTAAGCTCTACATCATGGCGACGGGAAAGTATTCTGCAAATTTCAGCACCGGCATAACCACTGGCACCAACAACGGCAACTCGTATCATGTTTTAAACCTCACAAAAATAATTGGCAATTATACAGGGTTTGAGGCATGCTTTTGCTTTCAGAAAAAATGCACCATTTTCAATCAGAGAGCAGCGTGATAAAAATCTAAATACATGGTGTCAGTAGATGCTGAAAATCCCCTCAGGCCTGACTAATGGCCCTGTAAAACAGCTTTACACTGTGCAGGCAGGACCTTCTTTTTCTTAGGCTTTTTATCTTGGGAGGATACTGGCTTTGGTGGTTCATACCAGCTTAAAAGCTCAGCCCCGCAGCCATTTCCTGCAGGTACCTCTGCCTGAGAGATACACTCAGGACTGTCTACTGGACAGCGAAGTCTTACATGCATATGCCCACGATGGCCAAACCAAGGACGCAGACGACGCAACGCCTCCTCATAGGAGGGATCCTGTGAATAAAGATCGCAAAGATGTCGCTTGATCCCTGGGGCTACAAAAATACGCTGTACCCTCTTATCAGAGGCTGCAAGCATAATTAATTTTTCACGACGTTCATCAAAATTACTGTTGGCAAAAAGTCCCTTACCATCTGTGAGCAACACATCCTTTGGATGAGATAGCTCATACTCACTTTTAAGAGGTTCAGAAAAATCAAAGGAGATATCTACATCAAGCCCCGTATTATGAGAACCATGAGCAGAGCCTCCGCCAAAGGGGCCACCGTAGTGCTTTGAGAGATCACCTATCAGCAACGAAGGAAGACCAATAGCCCTAGCATCCTGCGCCAGATTTTTTATGAAGGAGAGTAACTCTGGGTGACCGTAATTACGCTCAGGTCCCCAATGCTGGATCTGATATAGGTTTGATTTGGGCAGCTGCTCAGCCCCCCGTACACAGCCTTCACTGTATGAGCCGAAAATTTGGGCAGCAAAAGCACAATTTCCAAGCATCATGATAAAAGCAAGGCTAAGCAAAGTTTTTGATTTGTGATATTTCATTTTGCATTAAGCCACGACTTTCGTGGCCTTACGTCTACTTAAATCTGAAAAGACGCTTTATAAGAGAGGTCTGTGATCGATGGGTAACGGTTATCTCCACAGATACCCCCATAAAGATAAAGGTACTGTGATATTCGCGATCCTCGGCAGCGGAGATATTCTGAATTTCTCTCGTTAAAAGCTCTCTTAGCTTTAATATATACGGCATAGTTTCAGTTGCAACCACATGAGATACTAAAGTTCTGGCTGCAATAATATCTGCGCTGTCATGCATACGCGGCTGACGGCAGATTTCACCAAAGCTTACTCCGGTTATATATTCAATCCAGCCTTGGAATTCCTTATCTGACCAGATCGGTGCATAAGGATCCTTAAGCTCAAGTAAAAACCTGTTTAAGAGCTTGGATACTCCATTTATGCACATTCTACGCTCATCATTACGTCCGGAAATTATGTAATGACGGTATGCAGGAGTTCTGTCATAGCGCCTGATCTCTTCAAAATAACGCACCGATGACTGAGACGGCTCTTGAAGGAGAAAATAAGGGGATGCTGCTCTGTCCTGTAGCTGTTTTTGCTTCTCCTGCTCGTAATTGTATTGCTGATAGGAATACTTATTGCGGATCATAAGAGAACTGTTAAAGATCTGCGAGAGCACCATTTCCTTCTGCTTAGGCCCCAAAAAGTCCTTTAGGTGCATCATGAGAAAATTGGTAAAATCCTCGCGGATACTGTCCTGCAACAAAGAGAAATCACCATCACGGATGGCTATTTCACTTGCATATTCACGTTTGTGAGCAAATACAGCATAATAGACAAGGATCCTCAGTTGCACATCCACAGTAAACAATTCATTGAAGATCCTGTGGCAGATTGCAGATGCCTGAGGGAGCTTCTCTTGGGAAATTCTTGCGGTAACGCGCTGACCGTAATTCCAGTCATGGACATAAATATTGGTATGTCTCCAATCGATATAATCCTGAGTATTTCTTGAAAAGAACCGTTCAATCTCAGAAGCACTAAAGCTTGCAAGAGAGCTGTGCTCACCTTCAAACCAGAAATCAGGCGCTTCCCTTACAGGCCACAGATCATTAAGAGGCATCGAGCTGTGTAAAATCTCGCCGATTTTTTTGGGATGATTTTTAAAAAAGCGCAACACTGCCCATAAGGATGCCGTAGCATAGAGCTCACACAAAAGACGCGTGTAATGATGACTTTGACAGGCTATCTCAGATACGGTGGGAAAATTCATATATCTGAGCATTTCATCAAGACTAGATGCCGTTTTTAAGCGTTCATCCTCACTGTCTGCAAAAACCTCGTGCCACATGGTGACTATCTCATCAACAGCCGAGCAGTTATTTACCAGACGGTGCATTATTTCCTTGTTACCATCGAAGATAACGGTATGACGTCCCTTTAGATAATCCTCAGCCAGCAGATCAGATTCTGATGGATACACGGTTGCATTTTTCTGCAGCATCCTCGGATCTATACCATGCTCATTTAGGATCCCCCAGCGCAGACGGTTGGGCATACTAGGAGATAAAAATGAATGGACCCTGATATATGGAAGCTCAGATGAGGGCGCAGGAGTATCAGTGGAAGTACCTAGATCCCAACGCAAAATAGCAAACTCTACTGACTGCCCCTCCTCTCCCTCATTTGGAGAGAAGATGCCTGCAAAATAAACTTGACGTCCTGCAACCATAACCAATCCTTACCAGTTAGCAGGCTGTGCTGGAGCTAACAGATCATCATCACCACCAACTATGGTTGCACCACCGTTATCTACACTGCTTTGTGATTCTGCAGCAAGTGATGAGGATGAATTAACTGTTGATGATTTGGCACGCTGCTCAGTTGCAGGATTGGGAGTACTAGTGCTATCCATATAATCAAAGATAGTCACAACCTTGGAAATACCAGAGACATTATTCTTCACCTGATTTACCGCACGGGCGGCCTCATCGCGGGTTACATAGCCCATAAGGTACACAACCTTATTTTCAGTAAAGACCTTGAAACGTCCCGAGCTTATATGCTTGCCAAACAGAAGCTGACTTTTAACCTTGGAGGTGATCCAGGCATCATTGCTCTGCTCAGAGGCGCTGATAGGCGCTCTATTTTCTACATAGTTATAGACATTACGTACATATTGAACCTGCTTCATCTGCGCAACACACTGCTGGAGATAAGTCTGGTTCTGTGTCTGACCTGCAACCAAAACATTACCATTTACGGCAACTACATCTACATTAAAGACCTTGGAATTTGAATCGGTACGGTGATCAGTTAAGATGCGCTTGCAATCATTTTCAATCTGCTCATCGTACATCTGGATATCAACAGTTCTAGAATCAGATCCAATCACAGCACCAGTGCCACCTGCAGCAGCACCAACTAAAACTGCGGCACAGCCATTTAGCATCAGGCCACAAGACAAAACAGCAATAGCTAAAAGGCTTTTATCAAAAACTTTTTTCATACCTGATCTCCGAGGCCTCAAAAGTAAAAAACTCCTGAGGATCAATTTTTTAGACATTAAGTCAATGTAGATATTTTACACAACTATGACAGATGAGTAAGGATCACTTCATCAAGTTGCACATCTGCCTCACGAAATTTTCCGATACTTCCTTTAGCCAAAGCTTATGAAATAAGCCCTTTCTCCTTGATATAATCTTATGAATAAAAAAAAATTACAACTCCAAAAGATATTCACTATCAAACCCAGGAGGCCCTGTGGCTGTTGCTTTTTTTGACATGGACGGTACGCTTGTAGATGGCGATACTAACGATCTATCACTGCATTTTTACGTTGAAAAGGGCTTAGTGCCACTATCTTATCTTGATCCTCTTGCCGAAATGGGACGTCAGTTTTTTTTAGGTAACGTTGATATAAATAAGGTAGCAGTCTTTGCAGCAGGCCCTCTTGTTGGTATGGTGAGAGAAAAAAGAGAGGCATTGCTTGATGAATGCATAGTAACAAAAATCGCCCCACGTTTTAAAAAAGGTGCCATAGAGGCTGTAAAGAGGCACAATCAAAATGGTGATGTCTGTGTGATTGTGACCTCAACTAACGATTATCTGGTATCACATGTTGCCAAAGCTATAGGTATTAAATACATCATTGCATCCCCCATGGAGCAGAACAAGAATGGAGTACTTACCGGAAAACGCTGCGGTATTGTCCCCTACCAAAAGGACAAAGTAAGACGTATTCATGAATTTATTGAAGCTCACAATTTAACGCTTGAAGGCTCCTGGGCCTATGGGGACAGCATCAACGATATGCCTATGCTACTTATGACAAAGCATCCAGTCGCAGTTGATCCTAATGAAGTGATGCGCTCACATCCAAATTATGCCCAAGTAAAGGAAGAACACTGGGTTTAGAAAATTTAAGGACTAGTTAAAGCTCTGCATATCATATAGCAGGGCTTTTTTATGCCTGATGGCTATCAAAAAGCCTAAAAAAGAAAACCCCTGAGAAATTTAACTCTCAGGGGCTGAACAATCAAACAAACATAAGGAGTGAATACATATTACCAAATTTTTTCTAAAAGTGTGAGCTTTATTAAAAAATTTATTTAAGGAAAACGGTTACATCGATTGCTTTTTATTAAAATTTCAGATCAAAGTTTACAGTAAACCCCATAAAAAAGCCTATTTTACCATATCATTATTATTTAACCTTTTGAAATACAAAC
>CAVJLP010000074.1:0-1529 GCA_963650525.1 Firmicutes bacterium CAG:534 | reverse complement strand
CAAACAAAAAAGGCAGTAAAACTAAATTTACTGCCCTTTTTTAGTGCTAAAAATGCACTTTACATGGTCACGCCATCCTTCCAGATCACGATTTCATGGAAGCCACGCTTCTCAGATACGGTCTTCATACCGGAGGCAACTGCGACGATATAGTCTAACAATCTGTCAGAGAGCTCATCGAAGGTATCACCTGAAACAATAAATCCTGCGTTAAAGTCAATCCAGTTACCGCCCTTACGTGAATAGAGATCGGAATTGGTTGAAATCTTTACCGTAGGAACAGCGGTTGCAAATGGAGTACCACGGCCCGTTGAGAAGAGAATGATATCCACACCAGCTGCTGCCAAGGCAGTGCAGGAAACGCCATCGTTACCTGGGGCCTGCAACAGATTCAAACCGTCAACCTTAATGGCATTGCCATAGGTAATAACGCCAGAAACCTCTGCAGAGCCCCCCTTTTGCACACAACCTAGGGATTTATCCTCTAAGGTGGTGATACCGCCAGCCTTGTTACCAGGAGAAGGGTTTTCAGACACAGTCTCACCGTGAGATTTGAAGTAATTCTTGAAATTGTTGATAAGATCAACAGTTTCCTTGAATATTCCCTCATCCTTAGCACGGTTCATGAGTAACTGCTCGGCACCGAACATCTCAGGAACCTCAGTCATAACTGAGGTACCACCGGCACCAACCACCTTATCACTGACACGACCGATAAGCGGATTTGCTGTAATACCAGAGAGGCCGTCAGAGCCACCGCACTTAAGACCGATACGAAGTTTGGATAAAGGCACAGTAGTACGACGGCACTGCTCTGCCTGCTCAAGCATCTTATCAATCAGTCTGCAACCTGCCTCATATTCATCAGTCTCATCCTGAGTATTTAAGAAATGAATACGCGGATCGCTAAGATCTAGGAATTCCTTGAAAACACCAATGTTATTGTTTTCACAACCTAGGCCTAGAATGAGCACAGATCCTGCATTCTGATGACGGGATAAAGCAGCAAGCACTCTCTGAGTAGTCTCCTGATCCTCACCCATCTGTGAGCAGCCAAAAGGATGAGTCAGAGCCATAACTTCCTCTACATGAGGGAAATCCTTAAGCTTTGAACGTGCATAATCCTCAAGCTCACGTGCGACATGGTTTACACAAAATACGGTAGGAATGATCCAAAGCTCATTACGAATACCTACAGTACCGTTAGCACGGACATAGCCTTCAAAGGTACGCTCAACCTTAGGCAACAGGGCCTTAGGCTTTTTGTGATACTCATAATCCTTAAGACCTGACAGGTTGGTCTTAACATTATGGCTGTGAACATGCTCACCTGCACTTATAGGACATGAAGCATGGCCAATGGGGAAGCCGTACTTTATGATGTCCTCACCCTCTGCAATATCACGCAGAGCAAATTTGTGACCGCGAGTAATATCGTCCTTTAAAGTGACAGATCCCTTTGAGGTCTCAATCACATCGCCCTTTTTTAAATCACAAAGGGCGACAGCAACGATATCCGCGTCATGAAT